>NZ_QTXM01000058.1:0-533 GCF_003461645.1 Alistipes sp. AF14-19 | reverse complement strand
TCGATGCGTTCTTTTGCTGCCTGAAAACTTTCAAAACATTCCTCGTCGATCCATTCGCTCTTCAGAATACCGTTCACCCGTTCGGCAACGGCATTCTCATACGGATCGCCCTTTTCAGTCATGCTGATGCGAATCCCATTATCGGTCAGTAATTTCACATATTCTTTCGAACAATATTGGCATCCTCTGTCCGAATGATGGATTAACCCTTGCCGTTTTTGCTGCGGAGTCTGGTCTATGGCCATCCTCAGTGCACGGAGCGCTCCGTCCCGTTCCAATGTCGTATTCAGATCATAGCCTACGATCCGTTTGGAATAGGCATCCGTTATCAAAGCCAGATATGCAAATCCTTCTTTCAAAGAAATGTACGTAATATCTCCGACCCATAAACGATGCGGCCGCTCGAGGTCGAAACCCCGGATCAGATTCGGATATTTACGCATCCAGTGCCGCGAGCAGGTCGTAACGCTGTATTTCTTCCGACGTTTGACCAGAAGATTGTTTTCCGAAAGCAGCGTAAATAACCGATCCCG
>NZ_QTXM01000057.1:0-551 GCF_003461645.1 Alistipes sp. AF14-19 | reverse complement strand
AGCGATTTCGTGCAGCAACAAGGCGTGAAGTGTAACTTTGCAGATTCTATCCCATGGGTGATATTGTCTCCCATTGAACAGAGCATCAAGCAGAAGATTGAGTCTGTGGGAATACCCTTGAAGGATTGGAACATCCAAATCAACTATGGGATAAAAACTGGTTTCAATGATGCTTTTATCATTTCTACCGAAAAGCGTGATGAGATACTAGCGAATTGTCAAACAGAAGATGAACGTGTTCGGACGGCTGAACTTATACGACCCAATACTTGGCCCCCCAACGTTGCATAGCATACCACTCATATCGAATTCCTGTCTCTGCTTTGTTTCGTTTAGAAAGTGGTTCTTTATATTCCAACATATGGTTATATACAGCAGGATATTGTTCTTTAAACGCTTTTTCTGCCTTTTCAGAAGCACCAGTTATAGATTCATCAAATTGGTATGGGAAATGCCAAGGGATATATATTAGCCATTGCCCTGCCCAGTCATATCCATACCTCTTTATATCTCTGCCACGAAGAATCGGAGGATTTTTCTAAGCCAAAAAT
>NZ_QTXM01000056.1:0-562 GCF_003461645.1 Alistipes sp. AF14-19 | reverse complement strand
TTGATTTATCAGATATTTCTCCCCATATGATTTTTGGCTTAGAAAAATCCTCCCAATAACTGATGCTATCTTGTGTTTCAAACCACTCGTTACTAGTTTTCTTTCGGGCTTTTATTTTTTTGCCATTAACAATATGAGTTTCTCCTGTTTGTTCTAAACGCTCTATGCCAATTGACAGAAGATAATTTTTCACCGCAGGATAACTTTCTATATCATAATGCCGCGAAGGAAATGTGGCTATAATCCACAAGTCCGCCCATTCATATTCATATCTCTTGATATCCCTGCCACGAAGAATCGGTCGTATAAGTTCAGCCGTCCGAACACGCTCGCCTTCTGTCTGGCAATTCGCCAATATCTCATCACGCTTTTCGGTAGATATGATAAACGCATCGTTATACCCGGTAAGGACTCCACGATAAATGTTTATATCCCAATCTTTGAGTGGTGTACCAATAGATTCAATCTTACGCCTGATACTTTGTTCAATGGGAGACAATATCACCCACGGGATAGAATCTGCAAAGTTACACTTCACGCCTTGTTGCTGCACGAAATCGCT
>NZ_QTXM01000055.1:0-585 GCF_003461645.1 Alistipes sp. AF14-19 | reverse complement strand
GTTAATTTTGTCAGATATAAGTTAAATCGGTATTTTTTCGTATATTGGATAATAATTATTTGGGCTGTTTATGAAACGATTTATTTATGTTTGCGCCTTTTTTCTATGCTTGTGTTCATGTTCCGAGAGCAAATACATAGCCGAAGAACTAGAACGCACGCAGGAAATAATTAACGATTACCCAGACAGTGCGTTACACTCCTTGCAAGCTATCGTCCCCGGCAGTATTCGCAAAAAATCGACTAAAGCACATTATGGGCTGCTTTATTCGCTGGCGTTGGATAAAACAGGACAAACCATAGATACCGATTCGATGCTCCGTCCTGCAGTAAACTATTTCATGCGCAAAGGCACGAACCGACAAAAGTTCCTTTCTTGGTATTGTCTGGGGCGCATGGAATACAGCACAAATAATTATCAGAAAGCAACCGAATCATATCTTAAAGCGTTGGAGTATCGGGATATAATAGATGATCCTTACCTAATCGGAGTATGTAACTTCGTGTTAGGAGAATTGAATTTGAAGCAGAATAATTATCAAAGGGCTTTGTTTTATTATCAAGAAGCCTACGAAAACTATCAGGC
>NZ_QTXM01000054.1:321-586 GCF_003461645.1 Alistipes sp. AF14-19 | reverse complement strand
TTTGTAGTCTACCTCTCCTCGGTACAAGGGATGCGTTCCGGGACGATCCATTCTACACTCAAGAAGCTGAAGCTGATGACCTATACGGCTTATAAGAACAACTGGATTCCCGCCGATCCTTTCGCCGGGTTCTATGTCAAAGCGGAATACTCGGAACGTCGCTACCTCTCGGCCTCGGAATTGCAGGCCGTGATGGATGTCAGGCTCCCCAACTACCGAACGGGCATCAACCGTGACGCCTTCGTCTTTTGCGCCTTTACGGGTT
>NZ_QTXM01000054.1:0-311 GCF_003461645.1 Alistipes sp. AF14-19 | reverse complement strand
GGGCCTGAGCCATGCGGACGTAGTGAAACTCACCCACGCGGACATCCATACGGACGATAACGGAGAGCGCTGGATTATCGACAGGCGCCAGAAAACAGGTACGCAGTTCCGGGTCAAACTGCTTCCCGCCGCTGAAATGCTCTACAAGCGTTATAAGGATACATATCGCACAAGCGAGAAGGTTTTTCCGCTTAAAGGCACTTATAAAACACTGAACATGCCGGATTGTCGTTCAATCCGACGATCCACATGGCGCGGCATACCTTCGCTACGACGGTTACGCTCACACAGGGTGTACCTCTGGAAACGGT
>NZ_QTXM01000053.1:0-586 GCF_003461645.1 Alistipes sp. AF14-19 | reverse complement strand
TTTTGCTGCATAAGATTTACTCTTTTCTGTAAACCTTTTTCAGGACGGGACACACGCCAAAACAAACCCTCGGTGCGGACTGGAGCGGTCTGGAGCGGACATCGGAACCGAAGCATTTCACCCGGTTGTATATTGCAGCATGAAAGGTCGATTTTCTTATTGCGTTCATTATCCCGATATAAACTGCATGAAATAGAAAACGGTATTTTGAATGGTTTAAAACACAAAACCGGGCATACACGCTTTACGACTGCAAACCGAACATTCAATCTCAAAAACGTTGCACCATGGATTCATTAAAGGAAAAAGACAACCCTGCACCCAATCCTTCTAAACATCCCCGTATCGAAGTCGATGAGGAGCTGATGCGTCAGATGATCGCCGGACAAGCCCCTTTGGATTCGAAAGTCGTCCGCAGGATTCCCGAACCGGAAGAGGAAGATACGGACACTCCCGAGGGAAACACATCGGAAACGGTATCCGGAGCATCGGCACCGACTGCTGAGAAAACAGACGTCGACATCCAAACGACTACTGGAAAGGAGTCGGCCGGATTCTGGCGTAAAAAGATCGCGCTGCCGGATTT
>NZ_QTXM01000052.1:0-642 GCF_003461645.1 Alistipes sp. AF14-19 | reverse complement strand
TTTCCAGTGGCTCGTTCCGCTGGCTTTGGCAAACTTCACCGGAACGTTCGTCTCCCGGCAGCCCCTGCTCCGGGAAGGACAGGCGTACGCTGAAATACGCCGGTACGGCATCTATGACGCGACGACAGTCGACGAATGGTCTGAAAACAACAACGATAACTCTTAAACACTATGCGACGAAAATTCAAACTGAAGGTCAGCTATACCTTCAACGGCTGTTTTACCCTGCGTGCGGCTTCCGGCAAGGAGGCCGCACGTCTTGTTTCCGAACAATGCGGAACGGTTCTGAGTGCGATTCAAACGACTCTCGGCGAAGAATCCGAGGTAGACTGGCATTTCGACAAACATCCCCGGCTTGCAATCCGGGAAGTAATCGCTCTTCCGGAGACCCTTGACGGGGAGAAGCTGCCGCGCGTGCAGGTCTTTCACCCCGGGCAGCGTGTCTTCCGGAGCGATCCCGACTATGAAATGTCCGGTTGTTGTGTCGTCTGTTCGGGTAATGACGATAAGGAGACACCCTCCGACAAGGATCTTATCCTGATCTGCTGCTCAGACTCGGAAACTGAAGTCTATCCATGCGAACTACGTTCCATATCCGATAATCATTAAAGACACCTGTCCCGTCCTGAAAAAGGTTTACAG
>NZ_QTXM01000051.1:0-876 GCF_003461645.1 Alistipes sp. AF14-19 | reverse complement strand
GGAGGATTTTTCTAAGCCAAAAATCATATGGGGAGAAATATCTGATAAATCAAAATTTGCTTTCGACTTTTTGGGAGAATATATACCAGAAGCAACTTCTTTTTACATGAAAGGCGAGTGTATTGAATACCTTTTGTCTGCTTTAAATTCGTCCGTGTCTGAATGGTTGTTTTCTAAAGTAGGGACAACTACAGGAGTAGGGACTATTAGATGGAAAAAGTATACCATAGAACAGCT
Organism: Alistipes sp. AF14-19; assembly: GCF_003461645.1. Lineage (NCBI taxonomy): Bacteria > Pseudomonadati > Bacteroidota > Bacteroidia > Bacteroidales > Rikenellaceae > Alistipes > Alistipes sp. AF14-19. The sequence continues at coordinate 639 of NZ_QTXM01000051.1, read as the reverse complement.
TATTGTTGCTAAGCTATCTACTGAACAACTAAATACTCATCTTGCTGCTTTCAATGATTTGAAAGTAGGCAAGATGAGCATTACGGATTTTGAATGTTTTAGCAATAAGTTGATGTATGATGTTTATAAACTTACCTCAGATGAAATTCAATATATTGAAAACCAGCAAATTGTCTAAATAGACTTTCGGAGTGAAGAAACAAATGAATGTAGAAAATTAGTTTCTTCACTCGTGAATCCATATATCATTGAAACCAAACCCTCTATTTTAGAGTCAATAAATGGTAGATTGATATTTTTATTTATTATACTGTTTGCAAGTTCTGCTAATTCAATGAGTTCTATTTTATTGGCATCATAAAAAGGTATAGGGAAAGTCGCTATATTTTGACCTCCAACTTGAACATCTCCAACGCCAGTTTTATTCATATTAGTCACATAGCTATACCATGTTATAGCTTGTGAATTCAATACTGCCAACAGATAATCCAAATGATCGCCTGTCATAATATAACAGGCATTGTTCATTACATAATTGTTGGCATCATATGCAAAAGCCATTTGGTTTCCGATTATTTTCCATACAATTTTTGGCTTAGAAAAATCCTCCGATTCTTCGTGGCAGAGATATAAAGAGGT
>NZ_QTXM01000050.1:0-1022 GCF_003461645.1 Alistipes sp. AF14-19 | reverse complement strand
ACCCGTTGGTTGAATTAAAAAGTTAGTAAAATGACAAATGAAAGGTTGTGCATATTTCTGGTTTTTAGTAACTTAATAGCATCCAAACTATTGAGTTCAAACCGTCGTATGCACAACTTCATCGAAAAATTCACAAAAATCAACGACATCTGCAAGAAATTTGCAGGAAATCGTGTAAATGAACATGGCAATGTATCTCGCCGTGGAGTTATTCCCACCTTTTCTGATTTGGAAGTTATAGCTCTTTCTCTTACAGCCGAAGCATTCGGTTATGACAGCGAGAACAACCTCTTTAAGAGATTGGCTGAATCTCCCGAACATATCCCTAACCTTATATCCAGAAGACAGTTCAACGTCCGTCGCAAACTCACGGCTTGTCTTGCAGAAGACATCCGCAGGGATATTGCCAAGAGCATAGACGGTGGGGAAAATGTCTTTGTGATAGACTCCAAGCCTGTCAAAGTATGCCAGCTGGCACGAGCCAAGCGTTGCGTTATGGGAAATGATAATCCGCAAAGCGCACCTTCCAAAGGCTTTTGCGCCTCCCAACAAATGTATTACTATGGGTATAAGCTCCACGCTATCTGTGGAATAAGTGGTGTTATTCACTCTTATGATATAACGGCTGCAAATGTTCATGATATACATTATCTGGATGATGCAAAGTGGGATTATCACGACTGTCTTATGCTTGGAGATAAGGGGTATTTAAGTGCTGAGGTGCAACAAGACCTTTTCGAAACGGCTCATATCAAGCTTGAAGTCCCGTATCGCTTGAACCAAAAGAATTGGAGAAATCCTTCGTGGGCTTACAGGCGTTTCAGGAAGCGAATCGAAACCGTTTTCTCTCAACTTAACGACCAATTCATGATGGTACGCAATTATGCAAAGCAGACAGGCGGACTGTTTACACGTACTGCCGCAAAAATCGCTGCTATGACCGTGCTGCAATACATCAACTTCTGTAACCATCGTAAAATTGGTCTTGTTAAAGATGCTTTATTTTAATTCAACCAACGGGT
>NZ_QTXM01000005.1:0-185972 GCF_003461645.1 Alistipes sp. AF14-19 | reverse complement strand
TAATGACGTGATAAGTCTGAATTCGTTGTTTGCTGCATAAGATTTACTCTTTTCTGTAAACCTTTTTCAGGACGGGACAGTCCGTAATTTTTGCCTCGGTGCGGACTGGAGCGGTCTGGAGCGGACATCGGGGCCGAAGCGATTCGATAGACTTATATATTGCAAGAGAAAGAAATATTCGGATAAGGAAACAGATGGTTGGCCAAATATTTATCGGAATCATTACCCGGACATGCGGATGATTCGATGCAGAAGCGGAGAAATATATAATTCAAAAAAATAAATATGTAAATAAATCTGCATATATGACAGTTTATCGAAGTCGGCATCTAAAGAAATCTCTATTTCAACTATTTGGTTTCTGGTATGCGTGTGTTGTGAAACGGCTACCGTTCGGGCTGCAAAAAGCCACTTATTCCGACGGTAGCGACCTGCAAAACGCCGGGGATGAAAATACGCAAGGCTCGCTCTCGAGCGATTCGCATGGCCTTGCGTATTTTCATCTCCGGCGATAAATTCCCTGTCGGCGGAAATAAATTCCGAGGATATTAGATATGCGCTATTCCGGGATCGCGCCGGGTTACTGCGCGATCTTGAAGACGCTGTCGAGCCTCTCGCTCAATGCCGCCATATCCTGCCCGATCTTGTCATTGGTGATTTTAGCATAGATTTGGGTCGTGGTGATCCGTTTATGTCCCAGCATCTTGCTGACGGTTTCCAGAGGTACGCCCTGCGCAAGCGTAACCGTCGTGGCGAAGGTGTGCCGCATGTTTGGCAACATGTCGTAAGGACATGTTCATCGTCTTGTAGTAGCGTTTGATCGGGAAGACCTTATTACCTTCCAGATGCAGGTCTTTATAACGGTCGTAGATCATTTCGGCGACGGGAAAAAGTTTTACCCGAAATTGCATACCTTTTCGGCCGTAACATACGGTCGCAGAGGCGTTGATACTACTTGTGGATATTGGTCTTGATATTTTCCAGTTTCTCGTTGACGCACTGCGATTCGAGGCTTTTGCCGGAGGCTTTGTTCGCCTTGGCATTCCAAAGAGAAGAACGAACGGTGAGTTTGCAACTGAACTGCGACATCGTACCGTTGATCGTAATGCGGCTCATGACGGGAACCTGACCCGATTTTCGGACTGCCTTTTCACGTAGAAAAGGACTTTGAAAGTACTGCGTTGCATAATAACCTGAACTTTGTGGCTTGTTAAACGTTAAGTCAAGTTATTTGTTATGCGGAAATTCGATGCAACAAACTGAAAAAAGCACATTAATGCAAATAAAAGCATTTCGGGTAGGTAACGGATAAGTAACGAAACTCACCGTCAAACCTGCCCGATTCTGCTTTTTTATTGCTCGGAGCATATGCAGAAGAGAAAATTAAATACCTGTAACCAAGTTGTTTACTCTTTTCTGCACTTTCGTTTACCTACAAATACCGGACCGCATGCGATCCGCCCCGTTTTCTCCCGATCGGGAGATTATTTGCCGAAGTAGCGTTTGTAAAGACCTTCGAAACCTTTGCCGTGACGGGCCTCGTCCTTGGCCATCTCGTGAACGGTGTCGTGAACGGCGTCGAGGTTCTCCTCCTTCGCCATGCGGGCCAGGCGCATCTTGTCCTCGCAGGCGCCGCACTCGGCGTTCATGCGCTTTTCGAGGTTGGTCTTGGTGTCCCAGACCACTTCGCCGATCAGCTCGGCGAACTTCGAGGCGTGCTCGGCCTCCTCCCAGGCGTAACGCTTGTAAGCCTCGGCGATCTCGGGATAGCCCTCGCGGTCGGCCTGACGGCTCATAGCCAGATACATGCCCACCTCGGTGCACTCGCCCATGAAATGATTCTGGAGACCTTCCCAAAGCTCCTTGCTGGCGCCCTTGCCGTCGCCGATCTTGTGTACCGTTACGAAATCAAGGTCGCCCTCGGCCTCAACGAGTTCCACGAACTTCTCCTTGCCTACCTTGCACATCGGGCACTGGTCGGGTGCCTCGGGACCTTCGTGAATGTAACCGCATACGGTACAACGCCATTTCTTTGCCATAATCTTCTACTGTTTAATGTGTGTGATTGTATTCTGTTTGTAGTGCAAAGATAGCAAATCCGTTCGGAATCCGTATAGGTTTCCGATTGTCTTTTCTGATGGCGGGATAGGCTGCGCTTATAGCCGCGCCGCAGAACCGGGCAGGAGGCGTGTGAACCGCCGTTCGCTCCCAAAACCGGCTTTTTAAGCCGGGGAGCGCAGAACAGGACAAGAGGCGCCGGGTCATCCATCGCCCATAAAGCCCGTCTATCAAGCGTTTTACGCCCGGCGGTCTATTATCTCTTCGATCTGCGCCACGTCGGTCGAATCCTTCACCAGCACCCGCTTGCGGCTGTCCAGCAGGTAGAGGGCCGGAATGGCGTGGAGGTCGTACAGGCTCTTTTCGCGGACGACGCACCCCTTGTCATAGGCATTGATCCACGACGCCGGAATGTGGTCGCGGTAGTCGCGCCACTCCGTAAGGTCCTCGTCCGGATAGAGCGCCAGCACCTTCAGCCGCCCCCGCTCGATCATCTCCGAAAGCATCGGCGAGGAGGTGATCGCCTCGCGGATTTCACGGCACATCGCACAGCCGGGATTGTTGATGAACAGCAGCACGTATTCGGCTTGCAGCCCGTAGAGCGTCCCCGAGGCGCCCGAGGCGAGCGTGTAGCGGAAATCGTTGGCAGGCTGGCCCAGGCGGTTCTGCATGGCCATTTCGAGGTCGTACTGCGGGGCGATGCGTTCGTACTCGTCGTAGAAAGGGCTGGCGAGCTGCGCCCGGAGCACGGGAATGTAGAACTCGTCGTTGCGCAGCGGCGAGTTGGGGTCGTGCAGCACCGTCCCGGCGAGCATCGCGAAATAGTCGAGCATCGGCTTCGACGACGAAACCCGGCGCATCAGCGAATCCATCGGCGCGGAATCCGCCGGACGGTCGGAAAGCACCGCAATGTAGCGCGCAAAGGCCTCGATCATCTGCACGGTATCGGCCTCGGAGACGAAAAGCGTGTCGGTGAAGTCGAAACGGTCCCAGTAGTGCCGGCGGAGATAGTCGCGCTGCTCGTCCGGAGAGAGTCCCGCGGGGGCGATGGCCGGGAGAAAAACCCGCGGACGGGATGCGGAGACCGCGGTCTCCTGCGAGGGAGCGCTCCGGCGGCGGCCGCACGCGGCGACGCACAGGGCTGCCAGGAGGATGATCAGGATGCGTTGCATGGGCATGGAGATTATTTATACGCAAAGATAGAAATTTCCGGCAACAATCGTACACCCGAAGGCTGCAAAGGCGACTTCCCGGCGGTTTTGCACGGTAGTTGCAACACCCAACAGCGACAAAAAACCAAATCAATTCATTATGGATGTAAAGAAAACTACCACAAGCACAGGGTTCAAATTGAGTGTTATGACACTGGCAATTATGAACGTGACTGCCGTAGTGAGTCTGCGCGGACTGCCCGCCGAGGCGGTCTACGGACTTTCGTCGGCATTCTACTACCTGTTTGCAGCCATCGTGTTCCTGATTCCGACGGCGATGGTCGCCGCCGAACTGGCCGCGATGTTCGCCGACAAGCAGGGCGGCGTATTCCGCTGGGTCGGCGAAGCCTACGGCGCACGCACGGGATTCCTCGCAATCTGGCTGCAATGGATCGAATCGACGATCTGGTATCCGACGGTGCTGACCTTCGGCGCCGTGTCGATCGCGTTCATCGGCATGAACGACACGCACGACGCGCTGCTGGCCTCGAACAAGGTCTTCACGCTCTGCATGGTGCTGGCCATCTACTGGATCGCCACGCTGATCGCCCTGAAAGGTCTCGGATGGGTCGGAAAAATCAGCAAATGGGGCGGCATGATCGGTACGATCATTCCCGCGGGCCTGCTGATCGTGCTGGGCGTCATCTACATTTCGACCGGCGGACACAACCACATGGACATGTCGCAGGGCTTCTTCCCCGACTTGTCGAAATTCAACAACCTCGTGCTGGCGAGCAGTATCTTCCTGTTCTACGCGGGTATGGAGATGATGGGCATTCACGTCATGGACGTGAAGAACCCGTCGCGGAACTACCCCAAGGCCATCATCATCGGTTCGCTGGTCACGGTGCTGATCTTCATTCTGGGAACCTTCTCGCTGGGCCTGATCATCCCCGCCAAGGACATCAGCCTCACGCAGTCGCTGTTAGTCGGGTTCGACAACTACTTCCACTACCTCCACATTTCGTGGGCCGGCCCGATCATCGCCATCGCCTTGATGTTCGGCGTGCTGGCAGGCGTGCTGACGTGGGTGGCGGGTCCCTCGAAGGGTATCTTCGCCGTGGGCAAGGCCGGTTACCTGCCCCCGTTCTTCCAGAAGACCAACAAGAACGGCGTACAGAAGAACATCCTGCTGATCCAGGGCTGCGTCGTGACGCTGCTGGCGCTGCTGTTCGTCGTGATGCCCTCGGTGCAGTCGTTCTACCAGATCCTCTCGCAGCTGACCGTGCTGCTGTACCTGATCATGTACATGCTGATGTTCTCGGCCGCCATCGTCCTGCGCTACAAGATGAAGGGCACGCCCCGTCCGTTCCGCCTGGGCAAAAAGAACGGCCTGATGTGGTTCCTCGGATGCCTCGGTTTCTGCGGCGCACTGCTGGCCTTCATCTTGAGCTTCGTGCCGCCCAGTCAGATTTCGACCGGCAGCAACACCGTCTGGTTCTCGGTGCTGATCATCGGCTGCGTGGTGGTCGTGGGCGCCCCGTTCGTCATCTACTCCATGCGCAAGCCGTCGTGGAAAGACCCCGAGGCCGCCGCCGATTTCGCTCCCTTCCACTGGGAAGCGCAGGCCAAGGTCGCAGCCCCCGAGGCAGCCGCACCTGCACAGCAGAAACCCGGTAGCAACAAATAACAGCCGAAGAAATGCCGCCGAACTCCTTAAACCCCCGCCTCGGCGGGGGTTTGGGGACGGGGCGGGCCTGCAAACACGGCGGAACGCCGTGACTACGGCCTGCCACAGCGGAAAGAGGATACAAACCATTTTACAAATTTCATAACATGATTCAGAAGATCGACAAAAAAGCGGTTCAGGATGCCGTGCAGATGGCATACGACCGCTGCAAAAACGAAACCGGCGGCAAAAACGCCGACTATATCCCCTATCTGGCCGATGTGCCGTCGAACTTGTTCGGCATCGCGGCCTGCCTCCCCGACGGCGACGTGGTGGCCGTGGGCGACACGGACTACAAGTTCGGCATCGAATCGGTGTCGAAGGTCCCCACGGCGATCCTCGCCATGAACCAGTACGGCGGCCAGGAGGTGCTCGGCAAGATCGGCGCCGACGCCACGGGACTCCCCTTCAACTCGATCATGGCCATCCTGCTCGAAAACGACCACCCCTCGACGCCACTGGTGAACGCCGGAGCCATTTCGGCCTGCTCGATGATCAAGCCCGTGGGCGACAGCGACGGCAAATGGAAAGCCATCGTCTCGTTCATCGCCGACCTCGCGGGATCGGACGTCGCGGTGATCGACGAACTCTACAAATCGGAGACGGCGACCAACTTCAACAACAAGTCGATCGCGTGGCTGCTGAAGAATTACAACCGCATCTACGACGATCCCGACATGGCGCTGGACATCTACACGCGCCAGTGCTCAATCGGCGTGACGGCCCGGCAGCTGGCCACGATGGCCGCGACGATCGCCAACAGCGGCGTGAACCCCGTGACCGGAAAGGCCGTGTTCAAGCCCGAGCTGACGCCCAAGATCGCCTCGATGATGGCCACCGTGGGATTCTACGAGCACACGGGCGACTGGCTCTTCACGACGGGACTTCCGGCCAAAACGGGCGTGGGCGGCGGCATCATGGGCGTCGTGCCTGGCGTGATGGGCGTTGCGGCGTTCGCGCCCCCGCTCGACGGGGCCGGCAACTCGGTGAAGGCCCAGAAGGCGCTGGCGTTCATCGCCGGACACCTCAACCTCAACGTCTTCGGCACGACGCGCTGCGTGATGGCCGGAAAAGAGCCTGTGAAGGCGTAAGAACTCCCCTGCGGGGAGACCCGCCGACGAAAAGGGGCGCATCCTGCGAGGAATGCGCCCCTTTTCCGTATCCGGACAGGGTGTCAGAAGCGGTAGCGGACGCCGACCAGCAGGCAGCCCGACGTACCGATACCGGCCTCGGCATAGGCCGCGACGCGTCCCCCGACTTCGACGCCGACGGGCGACACCTGGAAGGCGAACTGCGTGGATTTGTCGCTCTCGCCCCCGACCTCGGATCTGGAGAACGAGGCTCCCGCACCGAGGCGCGAATAGAACGAAACCACCTTGAGGTTCATCCAGTTCCACTTCACGTTGGGCAGCAGCGACCAGTAGCGGTTCCGGATCTCCGAGCCGGCGTCCCTGACCTCCTGCGTGTTCGAGGAGTAGACGACCTGCGCGCCGAGGCGCAGGCTGCCGATCAGGCGGAAACTGTAACCCACGGTGACGGCGCCCCACCCCTCGAGGTCGGTATTCGCATTCGTGAAAAGCCCGGTCAGCATGTCGCTGTACGAGTCGATCCAATCGGTGACGGGAGCGACGCCGTAGGACACCGAAACCTCGCTGCGGCGCGATCCCTGGGCGGCGGCGGGAACGGCCATCACGACGACGGCCGCCGCCATCAGCAATTTCTTGATCATTGTTCTCTGTTTTTCAGGTTTTACGACTGCTAATATAGCAAAAATCACGCAACGAAATCAATCCGTTCGGCGGACAGGCGCGCGACGGGCGCGGAACGAGCATGCGACAGGCACAGAACGGGCGCGCGACAAGCGCGGAACGAGCATGCGACAGGCACAGAACGGGCGCGGAACGGGCAACGCATCACGGACAATCACTCGTCCATCACCTCCCGCCGGATGGCTTCGAGATACCCGCGACCCCATTTCAGGTCCGGCTCGACATAATTTCCCTCGGCCCATTCGTTCCAGGATTTCAGCAGGATGATCCGGTGTTCGGGAGCCTTTCCCCGGACCATTTCCACAGCCTCCCGGAGGTGTTTCCCGAACAGCTCGGGCGTGGAATCCGTCACGATCCACCCCTCTTTTCCGCTGCGCGGCGTGTGGTCCCAGTTCGGAATGACCGAGGGGAACACGTTCTCCCGGGTGTCTTCGTCCCCGTTGAGAAAATAAGCGGCCATCCGTTCATAGGGATAATTGAGCGGAATCTTCCGCCAGCGGTCGAATTTTACCCGCTGCCGTTCGAAAAACGAATGCCTTACATTGAAATACCCGACCAGCCGCAGCGGATTGACGGCGTCGACCCCCGTAGAGAAAATGGCCCCGACGTTCGGAACCGGGGCGTTCTCGTGCCCGACGAAGTAGATTCCCGGCAGGCCGTTCTTTTCGGCCAGCTCCCGCCACGTGGCGATGAAAACCTTCACCTCGGGGTCCGCCAGCGGTCTGTAGATCATAAACAGCGGCTTGCCGTCCACCGTAATGTAACGATGGTCCCGGAAAGCGGGCAGCACGGCCCGGAAATGCGCCGTATAGTCTTCGACGCCTCCGTAGAGCTGTTCGATCAGCATGTTCCGGTTCGTGATCCCGTGGGCGAAGCCCCGCCAGCTCTCATTGGCCCAGGCCAGCGCGAACGGAAAATCGGGTTCGCCGCTGGCCAGCACCTCGTTGAAGGGACGTTCCAGCAACCGCTTGCCGTTGCCAAACCAGTAATGCCAGTAGACGAAGCCCTCGACGCCGTATTCGCGGGCCATATCCGCCTGCGCCTGGCGCGTCTCGGCGACCCGCAGGTCGTAATACCCCAGATCGGCCGGAACTCGGGGCTGATAGTGATTTCTGAAATACCGTCGGGCCTTACCCACGTTCGTCCATTCGGTAAAACCCTTTCCCCTCCACAGGTCGTTCTCCGGGATGGGGGGGGGTGAAATTGAGGCAAATACAATGCCAATAATCTCGCTTTCATACATTGATCCGACAATCGGACCCGGATACCGGAGCAGACTGCAAGACCCTGCACAGCAAGGCTGTGCCCCGGCATGAAAAACGATGCGGAGGATTGTTCAGGGTCCCCCGCATCGTATCCGGTCCGGTATGTTTAAACCTCGTTTTCGACAGCCTTGAACAGCGCGACGTCCTCCGTCGTGGAGTTCATCACGTAGGTATAGGCCTCCGCGATCTTCGCCTCTGCAAGCTTGCAGAACACGCGCGCCGAAGCGGCATACTCCTCCGCCTCACCGGCCTGACGGGCCAGCAGGTAGGTGATGATGATGTGTCCGGCGGTCTCCACCAGGCGGCGGGCATGGAAATCCTTGAATCCGCAGACCTCCTTGTCGCCGGCCTCGACCCGGGCCTGCATCTCCGAGAACTTGACGGTCAGCTCCTTGAGCTTCGTCACCACGGGGCACATCGCCTCCGTGTAGCTTTCGGCGGCATAGCGCCCGATCTGCTCCAGGAACGTGCCCTTCGTCACGGCGTTGATCGCCGCAACGACCTGCAACTGCGAGGTTCCCTCATAGATGTTCATAATGCGTGCATCGCGGTACAACCGCTCACAGGGATAGTCCTTCATAAAACCCGACCCGCCGTGGATCTGGATGGCGTCGTAGGCCAGCTGGTTGGCGTACTCCGACGAGAAGAGCTTCACCAGCGGCGTGAAACCGTCGGCAAGGCGGTTGTAGAACTTCATCTCCTGACGCTCCTCCGCTTCGAGCGAACGCTCGTGGGAGATATGGCCGTACTGCTTGTAGACCTCGACGAAACGCGCCGTTTCGTACAGCAGCGCGCGCACGCCCTGCACCTTGGCCTTCATGTTCGAGAGCATCTCCGAAACGGCGGCGAACTGGATGATCGGCTTGCCGAACTGCTCGCGCTCGTGGGCGTATTTCAGCCCCTCGCGGTAAGCGGCCTCGCAGAGACCCACCGACTGTGCGCCGATGCCCAGACGTGCGGCGTTCATCAGCGACATCACATACTTGATCAGGCCCATCTTCCGGTCGCCGACCAGCTGCGCCGGGGCGTTCGTGAAGACCAGCTCGCACGTCGGCGATCCCTTGATGCCGAGCTTATTCTCGATGCGGCGCACCTTCACGCCGCCGTCGCGCTTGTCGTAGACCAGCATCGAGAGGCCGCGGGCGTCGGTCGTACCCTCTTCGGTACGCGCCAGCACGAGCGAAACCTCGCCGTCGCCGTTGGTGATGAAGCGTTTCACGCCATTCAGCAGCCACGTCTGCCGCTCCTCCGACCAGGTGGCCTTGAGCATCACGGCTCCGAGGTCCGAACCGGCGTCCGGCTCCGTGAGGTCCATGGCGCACGTCGCGCCCGCCGAAACCCACGGCAGGTATTTCTGCTTGATCTCCTCCGAAGCGAACTCGTTCAACGTCTCGGCGCAGTCCTGCAACCCCCAGATGTTCTCGAAACTGGCGTCGGCGCGGGCCACCATCTCGTTGGCCATCACGAAGCAGATGAGCGGGAAGTTCAGTCCGTCGTACTTGCGCGGAAGCGTCATGCCGCTCAACCCCGCGTCAACCACCGCCTTCATGTTCTCGACCGTACCCGAAGCGTACTCCACATGGTCGTCGACCACGCGCGGACCCTCGTGGTCCACACCCTCGGCGTTGGGGGCGATCACCTCGCCGCAGACCTCGCCGGCGATCTCCAGCACGCGGCGGTAGTTGTCCATCGCGTCGTCGAAATCCTGCGGCGCATAGTCGTAGAGGTCCTTCTCCGCGAAACCGCGCTCCTTCAGCTCCACGATCTTGCGCATCAACGGATGCTGGAGGTGGAACTGCAAATCCTTGTTATCTGAAAAGAAATTAGCCATAATTAGTTGTTTTTAAGATTCGTAGGCTCCTGTTTTGGGGTAAATTCAATACCTATGACATAGAAGTGGGGAATGTTGCCGACAATTTCGCCCGACAGGTCGGGCGCGATCTCGTTCTCGCCGCAGAAACGGAACAGATTGTGCTCCGCATCGAACCACATCGAACCGTAAAAGACCAGCGGAATGAACTTTCCGGCCTCGAACGAGTCGATCCCGAACGGACGGGTGCAGTACTTGGTAAGCGTATAACCGCTCGACGAAGTCACGCTGCGGAGCTTGAGCCGCTGACTGGCCTCCCGCATCTCCGGGATACTGAAATTCAGCATCGCCGTCGAATCCGTCCCCGAAGGATAGAATCCAATCGTCAGTTTTTTGGCCAGCATGTAAATGCCCGCCTGCGGATCGGCCATCTCGCCGGGCAGGATTTCGCCGCGCACCTTCTCGGGGAAATCGCTTACGAGCAGTTTGTTCGGCCCGCAGGGAAACTCCCGGGAACGAATCTCCACGCCCGATTCGTACTCCTTGATATATACCGTCATGTCATAGCGGCCCGGTCCTTCGAGCAATTCCGACAGGTCAAAACCGAACGCCTCGTAACCGGCAGCTTCCAGCAGGGAGCGGAAGTCGTCGAACCCGACAGGCCGGCTCTTGATCTGCTGTCCGGAAACGGACGCAGAGAGGAGAAGCGTACAGATTACCGTCAGAAGCCTGCGCATCGCTATTTCGAGTTTTGTTTGTAGTACTTGATCATCTTGGGGATAATCTCATTGACATCGCCCGTGATGGCGTAGTCGGCGATCTTGTTGATCGGGGCTTCGGGGTCCGAGTTGATCGAGATGACCATCGACGACTGGTCCATGCCGGCCGTGTGCTGGATCTGACCCGAGATGCCGCAGGCGATGTAGAGCTTCGGACGCACCGTGACGCCCGTCTGGCCCACCTGACGCGCATGCTCCGTGAAACCTGCATCGACGGCGGCGCGGCTGGCGCCCACTTCGCCTCCCAGAACGTCGGCCAGTTCGTGCACCAGCCTGAAGTTCTCTTTGGAACCCATGCCGTAGCCGCCGGCGACGATGATGCCCGCACCCTTGATGTCGATCTTGCGCTCCTCGATCTGACGGTCGATGATCTTCACCGCGAGGTCCGCGTCCGTGACCATCTTCTTCCAGTCGATCGCCTTCACCTCGCCCGCGCCGGGCTGTGCGGCGTACTCCTTGCGCATGACGCCCTCGCGGACGGTGGCCATCTGCGGACGGTGGTCGGGGTTGACGATCGTGGCGATGATGTTGCCGCCGAACGCCGGGCGGATCTGATAGAGGAGGTTCTTATACTCCGTACCCGTCTTGGCGTCCTTGTGGTCGCCGATTTCGAGCTGCGTGCAGTCGGCCGTAAGACCGCTGTGCAGGGCCGACGATACGCGGGGTGCGAAGTCGCGGCCCACGGGCGTGGCGCCGAACAGCGCGATCTGGGGCTTCTCCTGCCCGATCAGACCGCACAGGACCGCCGTGTGGGGCAGCGTGCGGAACGGAGAAAATAACGGATCATCGGCAACCCAGACCGTATCGGCGCCGTATTTGGCCAGTTCCTTTTCGATGCCGGCGAGGTTGTGGCCCAGGACGACGGCTTCGAGTTTCACGCCGAGCGTCGTGGCCAGTTCGCGGCCTTTGGTCAGCAGTTCGAGACTCACGTCGGCGACCTTGCCGCCCTCCATCTCGATATATACGAATATATTGTTCATCTCAAAAAAACGCATTAACCGAGCGTGTGGCTCGCGATGAGTTCAACCATAAGTTCATTGATGTCGTTGTCGGCGGCAGTGAGTTTCTTGGCCTCCTTGGCGGCGAAAACCACGTTCTCGATCCTCTTGACCTTCGTGGGCGAACCCTGGAGGCCGAGCTGCGCGGGATCGGGATCGACATCGGCGGCGGCCCACTCCACGATGCGGAGGTACTCCTTCGCGGCGGCGCGCTGCGCGGCGGGCGATTCGGGTGCAGCGGCGATCTCCGAACCGGCCAGCGCGCCCTTGTACTTCATCACGCGCTTGGCGTTGCGCGGGCGGCACTCGGCGGCCGAGGCATTGACCGTCACAACGGCCGGAATCGGGCACTCGACGACCTCCGTGCCGTGCTCCAGGCGGCGCTTGATGACCAGCGCGCCCTCCCGGACTTCAAGAATCTCCTCGGCATAGGTCACCTGCGGAAGACCGAGCTTCTCGGCGACCTGCGGACCCACCTGCGCCGTGTCGCCGTCGATGGCCTGACGGCCTGCGAAAATCACGTCGGGGGCGATCTTCTTCAGCGCGCACGAAAGGGCGTAGGAGGTGGCCAGCGTGTCCGAGCCGGCGAACTCGCGGCCCGAAAGCAGGTAGCCGCCGTCGGCCCCGCGGAACATCGCGTCGCGGATGATGTCGGCGGCGCGCTGCGGACCCATCGTAAGGATATGAACCGTGGAACCCGCCACACGGTCCTTGAGCCGCAGGGCGGCTTCGAGCGCATTGAGGTCCTCGGGATTGAAGATGGCCGGAAGCGCCGCGCGGTTGACCGTCCCTTCGGGAGTCATCGCGTCCTTGCCTACGTTGCGGGTATCGGGAACCTGCTTGGCCAAAACAAGAATTTTGAGGTTTTGTTGTTGCATATAAGTAAGTAATGGTTATATATTGAATCCTTTTCCTTCTTTTACCGCTGTCGTCGCGGCGTTCCGTCGCGTTCGCGAATCTGCCCCGCCCCAAGCCCTCCCGCGGGAGGGACTTACGGCGTAAAAACACACCTCGTTTCTGCTTTGGCGGTTCGGCAATCCGCAAGCGACTGCCCCCGCCTGTCGCCGCAGTTGTCGCAATGCGACCGGGTCGTCAACCGGGATTTCGGCCGAAACGCGGACGGGCGGAAATCACACAAAAACGCATCCCTAACCTGCCACTGGGCAGCCGGGATGCGCGGTTGCTTATCGGACGATCGTTTCGCCGCGGTCGGGGCCTACGGAGATGATCTTCACGGGGACGCCCGTCTGCCGCTCGATGAACTCCACGTAGCGTTTGAACGCCTCGGGGAACTCCTCGTAGCTGCCGTACCGGCGCAGGTCGCATTTCCAGCCCTCGAACTCGGTGTAGACCGGACGGAGGTCGCCGGTGATTTCATAGGGGAACTCCGAGGTGGTGCGGCCGCCGATCTCGTAGGCCGTGGCCACGCGGATCGTGTCGAAATCGTTCATCACGTCGGATTTCATCATAATCAGCTGCGTCACGCCGTTGACCATGATCGAATATTTCAGGGCCACCATATCGAGCCATCCGCAGCGGCGGCGGCGGCCCGTGACGGCGCCGAACTCGTGGCCGATGTCGCACAGCCGCTCGCCCGTCTCGTCGAACAGCTCCGTGGGGAACGGTCCGCTGCCCACGCGCGTGCAATAAGCCTTGAAAATGCCGAAGACCTCGCCGATGCGGTTCGGGGCGACGCCCAGCCCGGTGCAGACGCCCGCGCAGACGGTGTTCGACGAGGTGACGAACGGATAGGAGCCGAAGTCCACGTCCAGAAGCGTTCCCTGCGCGCCTTCGGCCAGAACGGACTTGTCCTGCGAGAGGCAGTCGTTGACGAAATATTCGCTGTCGATGATGTGGAAGCGGCGGAGGTATTTGACCGCCTCGAACCACTGCTTCTCCAGCTCGGCAATGTCGTATTGATAGTCGAGACTCTTCAGGATCTTCTCGTGGCGCGCCTTGGCCGCAGCGTAGATGCTTTCGAAATCGGGACTCAACAGATCCCCTACGCGCATGCCGTTGCGGCTTACCTTGTCGGTATAGGTGGGACCGATGCCCTTGCCCGTCGTGCCGATCTTGGCGCTGCCCTTGGCCGCCTCGTACGCGGCGTCGAGCATGCGGTGCGTGGGCAGAATCAGGTGGGCCTTCTTCGAAATGCAGAGCTGTTTGGTCAGGTCATGGCCGCTGGCAGCCAACGCTTCGGCCTCCTCGCGGAAAAGCACCGCGTCGATCACCACGCCGTTGCCGATGATGTTGGTCTTGCCGCCCTGGAAAATGCCCGAAGGAATCGAGCGGAGCACGTATTTCTCGCCGTTGAATTCCAACGTGTGACCGGCATTGGGACCGCCCTGGAAGCGGGCCACCACCTCGTAACGAGGCGTCAGCACGTCCACAACCTTCCCTTTGCCCTCGTCACCCCATTGCAGGCCGAGGATAACGTCAACTTTTTTCATTGTATCCGGTTCTGTTTTATGTTTGCAAAAGACATTTTTTGCATCCAAAGGTACGAATTATTATCCGAAAAGCCCAAGGCCGCCGCCGGACTTTTCAACAAATTATGAAGAAAAACCGTCCTTTTCGGACGGTTTTTTGCCGTAAATGGGGAAATAACGCACTCGGAAGCGGGGCCGTTCCGCCCGGAACCGAAATCCCCGCAACGGCCCGCCGGGCCGTTTCATGCCGGAAATCACTTGCGGATGAGTTCCGTCGGTCCGTTGAAGTCGACGCTTTGCGAGGCGAGGCAGTAGACCGTGGCAAGGGAGGGGTTGCCGCGCACGTCGGCACGCAGCCCCGAGGCGCAGGAGGTCACGTCCAGCGACCCCGCGAGGGCATTGTCCGGACAAAGAAGCGTTGCGAGCGAGGCGTTCGACTGCAAATCGAGGCGCGGCAGCGAGTTGCCGCCGCAATCGAGGTATGCGAGGCCGCGCAGGCCGTTCACGTCGAGCGACACAAGGCCGTTGTCCGAGCAGTCGAGCCATTCGAGGCGCGTCATCGTGACGTCCAGCCGCGTGAGCGCGTTGCCCCGGCAGTCGAGCCGTTCCAAACGCGTGAACTCCTTCAGGTCGGAGAGCGACGCGACGCCCCGTTCCGGACACTCCACCGTGCGGACACGCTGCGCCTCGTAGCGCGAGATGCGGCCGTCGCCATCGACGTCGAATTCGCCCAGGCAGTAGGCCTCGAAGGCCTTGTCGTAAAATGTCAGGTAGATGTATCTGTTCTTCTCGTCGCGCTCGTCCTCGGCAAGGCCGCAGGCCGCCGAGAGCAGTAGGAGCAGGACGGGAAGGGCGCGGACCATAGGCGGCGTCAGATGTTCACGTCGTCGTCGGAGGCGTCCGAAGCGTCCGAGCTGTCGTCGTCGCCCTGAATGTCGTCGGCCCCCTTGATCTCGTCGTCGTAGTAGTCCTTGTCGTCGTCGTCGTGCGAATTGTCGTCGACCTTCACGTCGATCTTCACCATGTAGGCTATCTCGTCCGTATCATAGGGAACGGCATAGAAAAAATCGCCGTTGGGCTTGTCGACACGGATCATCGCATCGGTGAATCCCAGCGGGTATTTCGCCTTCACAGCCTCCTGCAACTCGGGGCTGAGGTTATGAAAACTCGTCGCAATATGTTTCTTCACGATATTCGGTTTAGTCATGGTAGTGTCTCGAAATTTTTTGCAATTATAAGCAAAATTTGAATATCGCACCACATCTGCAATTTTTTTTTGCATTTTTTTTGATTTTACACCAAATTCACCCGTTGTTAAGGACAAAATATGTAACTTTACACACGTTATTTAAGGATTATGGTACGCGAACGGATCGAAGAGCTGCGCCGGCAGCTCGAACTGCATAACTTCAAATATTACGTCGAAAACGCCCCCGAGATTTCGGATTTCGAGTTCGACGCGATGATGCGCGAACTTCAGGATCTGGAGCGCGCACACCCCGAATACGCCGACCCCAACTCGCCTTCGGTGCGCGTGGGAAGCGACCTGACGGCCGAGTTCCGGACCGTGAAGCACCGCTACGCGATGCTGTCGCTGGGCAACACCTACTCGCTGGACGAACTGCACGAGTTCATCGGCCGCATCGAGCGCGAAGCCGGGGCCACGGACTACGTCTGCGAACTGAAATTCGACGGCACGGCCATCTCGCTCACCTACGAGCACGGACGGCTCGTGCGCGCCGTGACCCGCGGCGACGGCATCGAGGGCGACGACGTGACGGCCAATGTCCGCACCGTGCGCACGGTGCCCCTGCGCCTGCGGGGCACGGACTGGCCCGACCTCTTCGAAATCCGCGGCGAGATCCTGATGCCCTACGCCTCGTTCGACCGCCTCAACGCCGAGCGCGAGGCCAACGGCGAGCAGCTCTTCGCCAACCCCCGCAACGCCGCCGCCGGGACGCTCAAGCAGCAGTCGTCGGCCGTGGTGGCCCGGCGCGGACTGGACTGCACACTCTACCAGCTGGCGGGCGACGAGCTGCCCTTCACGAGCCATTGGGAGAGCCTCGAAAAGGCCCGCCAGTGGGGGTTCAAGGTCTCGGACGCGGCGCGCATCTGCCGCAGCGTCGCCGAGATCGACGCATTTATCGAACACTGGGACACCGCACGGCGCCGCCTGCCCTTCCCGACGGACGGCGTGGTGATCAAGGTCAACGACTTCGCCGTCCGGCGCCAGCTGGGATTCACAGCCAAGGCCCCCAAGTGGGCCGTGGCCTACAAGTTCAAGGCCGAACGGGCCGCCACGCGGCTCGACAGCGTGTCGTTCCAGGTAGGACGCACCGGGGCTATCACGCCCGTCGCCAACCTCGAACCGGTGCTGCTGGCCGGAACCACCGTGCGGCGCGCGACGCTGCACAACGCCGAGCAGATGGCCCAGCTGGACATCCGCCCGGGCGACACGGTCTACGTCGAGAAGGGCGGCGAGATCATCCCGAAGATCATCGGCGTGGACCTCGCGCAGCGCCCGGCCGACAGCCGTCCGTTCGAGTACATCACCGTATGCCCCGAGTGCGGGACGCCGCTGGTGCGCTACGAAGGCGAGGCCAAGCACTACTGCCCCAACCAGAGCGGATGCCGGCCCCAGATCATCGGGCGCATCATCCACTTCATCCGCCGCAAGGCCCTCGACATCGAGGGGCTGGGCGAGGAGACCGTCGAACTGCTCTACGAAAACGGACTCGTGCGCGACGTGGCGGACCTCTACGACCTGCGGGCCGAACAACTGGCCCCCCTGCCCCGGCTGGGCGAGAAGTCGGCCGACAACATCATCCGCTCGGTGGAACGCTCGAAGGCGGTTCCCTTCCAGCGCGTGCTGTTCGGGCTGGGAATCCGCTTCGTGGGCGAGACCACGGCCAAATACCTCGCCGAGCATTTCCGCTCGCTGGACGCCGTGATGCGGGCCACGCGCGAGGAGCTGGTCGAGGCCGACGAGGTGGGCGGACGCATCGCCGACGCCATCATCGAATACTTCGCCGAGGAGGACAACCTGCGGATCATCCGCCGCCTGCGCGCCGCGGGGCTGCAATTCGAAGCCGAGGCGCGCCGCCTGGCGTCGGAGGCGCTGGCGGGCCGGAGTTTCGTGGTCTCGGGCAAGTTCACGCGGAGCCGCGACGAAATGAAGGAGCTGATCGAACTGCACGGGGGCCGGAACCTCGCGGCGGTGTCGGGCAGCGTCGACTACCTCGTGGCGGGCGACAAGATGGGCCCGGCGAAGCTGAAGAAGGCCGAGAAGCTGGGTGTAAGGATCATCTCCGAGGAGGAGTTCATCGCCATGATCGAAGGCGGAGGCCCGGTGGAAAAGGCCGCACAACAGGAATTATTCTGACAGGCGCAAGACGCCTGCTTTGAGGACTGACGCAAAACGACAACAGATAAAACGACAATCAGAGACATTATGCTACGACACAAACTTTCCGGCGTGGGCGCCGCGATGATCACCCCTTTCACGGCAGACGGCCGCGTCGACTACAAGGCGCTGGCCCGCATGATCGACTACGTGATCGACGGCGGCGTGGACTACATCGTCGCACTCGGCACCACGGCCGAGACCCCCACGCTCTACATGCCCGAACGCGCCGTGATCGCCATGTTCATCACCAACCAGATCGCAGGCCGCGTGCCGCTGGTGATGGGCTGCGGCGGCAACTCCACCTCGGAGGTGCTGGACCAGCTGCGCGAATTCGACCTGCGGGGCGCCGACGCCATTTTGAGCGTGACGCCCTATTACAACAAACCTTCGCAGGAGGGTCTCTATCAGCATTTCCGCACCGTCTCGGAGCATTCGCCCCTGCCGGTGATCCTCTACAACATCCCGGGCCGCTCGGGCGTCAACATGACCGCCGAGACCACGCTCCGCTGCGCCGCCGACTTCCGCAACGTCATCGGCATCAAGGAGGCGTCGGGCGACATCGGGCAGATGCAGCGCATCCTGGACAACCGTCCCGAGGGATTCCTCGTGCTGTCGGGCGACGACGGCATGGCCATCGAGCTGATGCGCCGCGGAGGCGACGGCGTGATCTCCGTGGCGGCGAACGCCTTCCCGCAGCGGTTCATGGAGTGCGTGAACCATGCCAAGGCGGGCGACTTCGACGCGGCGGAAAAGGCTTATGCCGCGCTGGACGAAGCCGTGCACGCGCTCTTCGAGGAGGGCAACCCCGTGGGCGTGAAATGCGCCCTCTCGGTGATGGGACGCATCGGCGACACGATGCGCCTGCCGCTGGTCGCCGGATCGGGAAAACTCCGCGCGAAGTTCGAAGAGCTGATCGCCAGATACGATTTGCGCTGATTTTGCGTTTGTACCGGAAACGACCGCTATGAAACGATTGCTGCTTCTCTCACTGCTGGTTCCGGCGCTGGCCGCCGCCGGAGTCCCCGACGAGGACATGATCCTCGACCGGACGATGGACGCCCAGTCCGCGTTCTACTACCCCGCGCTGATGATGCGCTACAACGCGGGCGACGAGACGCTGACCGACGAGGATTACCACTACCTCTACTACGGATACGCCTACCGCGACGAATACAAGCCGCTGGCCGTGAACCCCGATCTGGACAAAATGCTGATGCTGGCCTCGGGCATCGACCCCGACAAACCCGACAGGGCCACGCTGGAAACGATGGTCTCGATGGGAAACGACGCCCTGAAACGCGATCCGTTCAGCCCCAAAATCCTCAACCTCATGTCGTTCGCCTACGGTGCGCTGGGCGACAAGGAGCAGGAAAAAGCCTGGTCGGACCGCATGAACGGCGTCATCCGCACGATCCTCGGCTCGGGCGACGGATTCACGCAGAAGACCCCGCGCCATGTGCTGATGTTCGACCACGCGCTCGACGTGCTGGCCGCCGAAGGGCTTTCGTTCGGCAAGGCGCGCATCGTCAGCCGCACGGTGGAGTTCGTGCCGCTGGTCGTTCCCTATGTGGTCGAGGGCAAGAAGCGCAAGGGATTCTATTTCGATTTCAGCCGCGTCTACTGGAACAAACCGGAGGGTTACACCTACCAGCGCGACCGCACGTGGCAGTTCAACAACCTCAAACCCCGCACCTATAAATGATCCGCATTCTCCGGCATACGCTCTGCCTCGCCCTGCTGCTGACGCTCGCGGCCTGCGAAAAAGACCGCGAGCCGCGAATCGAGGTCTCGACGGGAGAGATTCACCTCCCGGGCGACGCTTCGTCCGGAACGACGTTCACCGTGTCGGCCGAAGAACCGTGGACGCTGTCGTATACCGGCGAGGGATTCGCCGTGACGCCGGACGGCGGCGCCCGCGGGGAGACGACGGTCACGGTGACCGCTTCCGAACCCAACTCCGCCAAGGCGCGCCGGAAGCTGGGCACGATAACCGTCCGCCACCCCGCCAACAAGGACGGCTATCCGGTCGAGGTCTACCAGCGGCCCGCCGTGGCGACGCAGACCCTTCTGCTGTACATGCCCGGACGAAGCCTGATCGACTATTACGAGCGCAACATCGAGGGCGTCAGTGCGGCCGTGACGAACCAAATCCCGGGCGACGGGCGCATTCTGGTCTGCTACCAGCCCGAGAAGCATTCGTCGGCCGTCCTGCAGGAGATCCGTTACGACCCGGCGACGGAACGGTGCGAACGAACGACGCTCAAAACCTACGACGGCTTCAACGCCGGAAACCCCGAAAAGGTGCGGCAGCTGTTCGCCGATGCCGCGGAGCTGGCTCCGGCCCAAAACTACGGGCTGATCATCGGCTGCCACGGCAAGGCGTGGATTCCGGTCGCCAGCGGCTCGCTCTCCTACTCGATGCGGCGTTCCGCCGAGGACGACCTATGGGCCGCGCCCCCGGGGGCCAAGCAGACCCGTTCGTTCGGCGACAAGGGCTACGAACTGAACATCACGGAGCTGAAGGAGGCGCTCGAAGCGCAGCAGTTCCGTTTCGACTACCTGATCTTCGACGACTGCTTCATGGCCAACATCGAAACGCTCTACGACCTGCGTTCGGTCATCGGCTACATCGTGGCGTCGCCCTGCGAGGTCATGGGCGACGGATTCCCCTACGACCGGATCGTCCCCCACCTGTTCGAAACGGGACCGGTCGCGGACCGGCTCGCGGAAACCTGCCGGGAGTTCTGGAACCTCTACGAAAACGAATACCAGAGCACGACCTGGAAAGAGCAGTCGGGCTGCATCTCACTGGCCGTCACGTCGCAGCTGGACGCGCTGGCGGAGGTGATGCGCCGCATCAACGAAAAAGGCAAACAGCCGTTCGAACTCTCGCAGCTCCAGTACTACGAGGGACTGATGACACACCTTTTCTACGACTTGGGGCATTACGTCGAATTGAGCTGCGGCGACCCGGCGCTCGTCAAGGAATTCACGACGCAACTCGACCGGGCATTTCCCCCCGAAAGCCGTCTGTGCACGAAGCAGTTCTATTCCCAATACAACAACGGGTCGAACCCCGTGCATTTCTATACGGGCGTCTCCGTGAGCGAGCCTTCGACGAAGTACGTCGCCGAAAACCGGATGACGAACTGGTATCGGGACACGCATTAAATGAAATGAAAAGAGCGATTCGTGAGAATCGCTCTTTTCATTTATGCATACAGCCCGGACTTCCTATTCATACTGCCCGGACTTCAGCCGCTCCACCTCCTCGCGGGTCAGGAACCGCCACGCTCCGCGCTTGAGGTTCTTCTTCGTGAGACCCGCATAGTAAACGCGGTCGAGTTTGGTCACGGTGTACCCCAGGAACTCGAAAATACGGCGCACGATGCGGTTGCGGCCCGAGTGGATCTCGATGCCCACCTCCTGCTTGTTCTCCTTGACGTAGGAAATCTCGTCGGCGAAGATCTCGCCGTCTTCGAGCGTGACGCCCTCGGCGATGCGGTCCATGTCGGCGCGCGTCAGGGGTTTGTCGAGCGTCACCTGGTAGATTTTCTTCTTCTTGTAGGAAGGGTGCGTCAACTGCTTCGTAAGGTCGCCGTCGTTGGTGAACAACAGCAGCCCGAGGCTGTTCTTGTCGAGACGTCCCACCGGGTAGATGCGCTCCGTGCAGGCGCCCGAGACCAGCTCCATGACCGTCTTTCCGGCATGGGGATCGTCGAGCGAAGTGACGTAGCCCTTGGGCTTGTTCAGCACCAGGTAGACCTTCTTCTCGCCCTGCACCGGCTCGTCGTTGAACCGCACTTCGTCGGTCGGCAGCACCTTGGTTCCCAGTTCGGTGACGATCTTGCCGTTGACCGAAACGACGCCCGCCGTGATGAAATCGTCGGCCTCGCGGCGCGAGCAGATACCCGACTGGGCGATGAAGCGGTTCAGGCGCATCTCGCCCGTCTGCTTCTCGGGATTGAATTTCGGATACGACGCCGGTTTGTCGTCGTGTTTCTTATAGGCAGGTTTGAACGGTTTGTCGACGAACTTCCGGTCGCCGAATTTCTTATCCCCGAATTTTTTCTCGCCGAACTTCTTCTCGCCGTAGGGCTTGTCGCCGAACTTCTTGGGTCCGAATTTCTTCTCGCCGTAGGCCGGCTTGTCGCCGTAACTGCGGCGCGGACGCTCCTCGTCGCTGCGGTGACGGTCACCGTCGTAGCGGGGTTTGTCGCCGAAGGAACGCCGCGGACGGTCGTCGTCCTGACGCTGACGGTCGCCATACGAACGCGGCTTATCGTCATACTGACGCGGACGGTCGCCATAGGGACGCGGGCGGTCGTCATACGAACGGCGCGGGCGGTCGCCCTCCCCGCGGGATTTGTCGCCGTAGTGCGGCTTCTCGAAGACCGGACGGTTGTCGGCCGTGAAATGGGGGTTATACGAAGCCCGGCGTTCGGGCCTGTTTTCAAAGGAGGGCTGCTCCGAATCGGCGGCATCACGCTGCAAACGCGGGCGACGCTCGACACGCTCCGCCGTAGCCACTACGGTGCGCTTGCGTTTGTCGCGTCCGAAGCGTTCGAGCACCGGGGTCGAGTCGTTTTTAGGATCTTTCATTTTCTATTCTCTACTAATAATATTGTCGCAGGCAAAGATAGCGCAGAACGGGAGCGATGCCGAATCATCGGGGCATTGCCGGACCGCAGTCTATCCAGGCGGGCGTCTGTTCGCCCGCAAAGATAGTGCAAGTTTCGGGGATAACAACACATTGCGTGCCCGAATCGGAGATAAAAACCACCCCGGACGATAAATACCCCGGTTAAAACTGTTTCGACAATGGAATTTCACATTCTTCCTCCATCTGACAAAATAACGGCAACACTCCGGAACACCGCCGTCCGCGGCCACCCCGGGATAAACCCATACCCAAAAAACGCCGCCGGAATCAGGTCTGCATTCAACCCTTTCCGGCGGCGATGAAACATCACGGCTCAATGCCGCTTACCTCCGCACATAATACTCTACAGTCACATACCCGTCTTCATCGGCCGGATACGTCCATGTCATCCGGGTAGTCGTCACCTCTGCGTGACAGACCTGCGGGTCGGAACCGTCGGAATAATCGACATCGTCGCTCCGCATCGAAAGGGTTTTCGTCGACTCCTCGTAAGTGTACGTTCCGTTGTAATACTCCTTCGGCGGATAATCGTAGTAGCGATAGGTACCGTCTTCCCGGAAGATCGCTATCATCTTGTCGGCCGTTTCGACCGCCGTGAAACTTTCGGCGAGTTTCCCATTCCGATAGACCTCGTTTTTCTCGAATACCCATTCGCCGATAATCGGACCGGGCTGTTCGTCGGTCCCCTTCTCATCGTCCGAACAGGCGGCAAAAGTCAGCAACACGGCCGACAGGCAAAACATCCATTTCTTTTTCATCTTTATTTAAATTGGGTTTATAATCCATCGCTTTATTATTTATAGAGTATCCGCACATTCTCACTGTCACAACTTACACGGGTTGTTTGCCCTTTTTTCAGCCAAATCTCTTCCAGTTTAGGATTACCCCATGAGCACCCGAGACTTTCCAGCATCGGACACCCCGACACATCGACAATCCGCAGATCGAGGTTGTTCCATTGCGATGACATGTCGCTATAAACGCCCAAAGTTGTCATTCTGGAACTGATTATCTCAAATGATTCCGAGGTCAACGCTTCAAAATGCGGATCTTCACCCCACGAATAACCTCCTGTATACCGGGTCGGAAGCGTTTCCCCGAGATTGAGCCACTCCAGCGGATTGAACCGGGAACCCAGGGAGTTCAATTTCGTATTGCGGCTCAAATCGAGTCTCCGCACTTGATTGTTGGAAAAATGCAGCGAGGTCAGATTCGGAAAGTATTCGATTCCTTCGAGCGATTCTATCTCCATACCACCACACGAAATCGTTTCCACTCGAAGCGCCTCCTGCCGCGATATTTCGCCGTCCCCCGTAATATCGTACCGCATAAGATAAGATTTGAACTTCGCATCGGGGAAACGGATTATTTCCGACGGCGCGAATTGCGTGACCTCCGCTTTTGCGGAAACGCCGCCTCCGGAAACGACGATTGTCCCGGTACGTGTGTCTCCAACGTTAACTTTTGCCCTGAAGGTAAGCAGCGATTCATTCTCCGGGGAGGCCAATTCGATCCAGTCAGCCTCTATTTTTACCTGATAGACGACATTCGCCTGCACCTGTATCTGAAACTCACCGGCCGCAGCGTCGAGCCAGAATTGCTGCGACGACAAGGAGACCGAATTCTGTCGGGCCTGCCCGATTTCGATCGTCGTCTGCGAATCTCCCGCCATGATTCGCACAAAGCACTTCCGGTCCGCAAGCGTTGTATTGGATTTCAAGGAAATAAATATCTCACCGTCGCCCGAATCGCCCGACATCGGAGAAACCGAAATCCAATTCGCCGCGGAATCCGTATAGTAAAGCGCGACGAACCAATTTTCCCGGGAGGAAAACCGAACGCCATAAGTTCCACCCTGCGAGGGGACTGTCTCCGGAATCCCGCCCCGGTCGATAATGGATATGACTTCATCGGGTTTTTCCGATTGCTCCGGGCTCTCGCTGCATGCGCACAATAGCAGGCACATTCCCAACAGCATCTTTTTCATAGCAACATGTTATATAGATTGCCACCCGGCTCCTGTACGGCAGATTCATAAAAAGAAAGTGTGGAGCCGTTCGTTTATCTGAATGGAGGTTCTGGAATACCCGTGAACAAATAAACAATACCCCACACCGGATAGTATATCGGGAATGATATAGCTATACACGGCAATGAGTGTTTGTATTGCTTATTCCTGTTCACGAGAAATTTTCCAGATTTCCATTCAAGAATAAAAGCGAAACACTTCTACCAAATATGTCGCCGTCCGTGTGGACAGCAAGACAAAGATAGAAAATGTTTTTCAATACGCAACGCTCCCGGGGTATTGTCCCTGCAAATTTCGAAAAAAGGTTGCTGAAAATCAATATTGATCTGAAACTATGTTATTTCAATTTAGGGTAGTCTGCGAATAAACACACCACAAATACGCTATCTTTGCATCCGTTATGAACATGAACCGCGAAATACTGCGCATTGCGCTCCCCAATATCGTCTCGAACATCACCGTGCCGCTCATGGGCATCGTATCGACCGCCATCGCCGGACACTGGGGAGCCGACTCCGCCGCCACGATCGGCGCGCTGGCCATCGGCGTCTCGATCTTCAACTTCATCTACTGGAACTGCTCGTTCGTGCGCATGGGAACCAGCGGGCTGACGGCCCAGGCGTTCGGCGCGGGCGACTTCCGCGAGTGCACCAACATGCTGGCCCGCGCGCTGTCGGTGTCGGCGGTGATGGGTGTGCTGATGATCCTGCTCCAATACCCCGTGGGAGAACTGGCCCTCTGGGCCATGAACGGCAGCGAAATGACCCGCGACTACTTCTACGCCCGCATCTGGGCCGTGCCGGCGGGCATCGTGCTCTTCGGGTTCAACGGCTGGTTCACGGGGATGCAGAACGCCATATTCCCCATGCTGACGGCCGTCACGGTCAACATCGTGCACATCCTTTGCAGCCTCTGGTTCGCCTTCGGGATGGATATGGGCATCGTGGGCATCGCCTACGCCTCGGTGATCGCCCAATGGACCGGCGTGGCGCTCTCGGCGCTGCTGCTCGCCGCCAAATACCGTCCGATCCTCACCGGGATCGACTGGTCGGAGGTGCTGGACCTCAAACCGCTGAAGACGTTCTTCATCATCAACCGCGACATCATCCTGCGCACGTTCTGCATCGTCGCGGTCTACACCTTCTTCACCGGGGCGTCGGCACGCATGGACGACCCCGCGCTGCTGGCCGTGAACACCCTGCTGCTGCAACTCTTCACGCTCTTTTCCTACATGAACGACGGCTTCGCCTACGCCGCCGAGGCGCTCACGGGACGTTTCATCGGCGCGCGCGACAGCGTGTCGCTGCGCGACTGCCTGCGGAGGTGCATCGCCTGGGGAACGCTCGTATCGGTGGTCTTCGTGGGGATTTATCTCGTCTGGTGGCGCGACCTGGTGGGCGTGTTCGTAGACCACTCGGCGCCCAACGCCGGGGTGATCGAGGAGCTGGCGGGACGCTACATCGTCTGGATCATCCTCATCCCGATCGCCTCGGCCATGCCCTTCATCATGGACGGCATCATGGTCGGAGCCACCGAAACGCGCGTCATGCGCGACTCGATGTTCTGGGCCACGGCGGCCTATTTCGCCATTTACTACGCCTGCTACCCGCTGATCGGCAACAATGCCCTATGGCTGGCCTTCACGCTCTACATGTTCCTGCGCGGAGTGATCCAGTTCTTTATGACCCGCCGGCTGAAAACCATCTACGACAAGATCGCATAGGACCCGGACAACCGCCAGTCGCGCCACCCCTCGGGACGGATCGCCGCGGGAAATTCGCACTCCAGCCACACGGTGCGGGCCGCCGATTTCCACGGACGCCCGAGGTAAACCCGCGTCACCCCTTCGGCCGCCGTCACACGGCAGCAGGAGAAGACGAATCCGTATTCGTTGCGCTCGGTGGTCGAAGCGGCCGTGATGAAACTGTCGGCCTTGCAATGGATCGTCGAACACTCGAACAGCACGATCGAAGGGCCGAAAATGAAGTCGGTGGTTCCCTCGATATAACAATTCTCGACATGTACGCGCGAAACGTAGCCGCGAGCAAAGAAGGTGTCCTGATCGCCGATGAGCGCACAATGATACAGATGGATGCGGTCACCGCGGGTTTCGAGCGCCACGGCCTGCCCTACCCTTCCGGCATCGTTCTCGACGGTCAGGCAATCCAGATAGACATCGTCGGCCTGAACGGACATCGTATAACTGTCGTAGGTGGTCAGCTCGCGGCCGTCGACGACTTTGCCGGCATAGTCGCCCCAGACGATGCGGGTTTCAGCCATTTCATCGCCCAGAATCCGGACCTTGTCCTTATAGACGTCGAGCGTCACCTTCTCGCGATAGACGCCGGGCATAATCCGCACCGTGCGCCACTCCGCAGGCTTCGACGGCAGGGCGTCGAAACACGCCTGAATGGTCCGGAAATCCCCGCCGCCGTTGCAGTCGACGGTATAGACCGTCTCTGCCGAGGCGACGAACGAGGACAGGAGAAGGATCGTTATGATTACAGCGGATTTCATCATAGGTTCGGTGAACGCAATTACACGCTACAACGTCACCCCCGTCTTGAAGATGGCGATCTCCTTGAAACCCGTCTCCTCGTGCTTGAGACGCTCGCCGCCGGCCGTGGCCAGCACCTTGCCGATGAAACGCTCCAGCACGGCCTGCGGCTCCTCGTCCTCGACCAGCGTGCCGGCGTTGAAGTCGATCCAGTTGGCCTTGAACTCCGCGAGCTGCGTGTTGGTCGAAATCTTCATCGTGGGCACGAACGACCCGAAAGGCGTGCCGCGTCCCGTGGTGAAGAGCACCAGCTGGCAGCCCGAGAGAGCCAGCGCCGAAGCGGCCACCAGGTCGTTGCCCGGAGCCTGCAAGAGGTTCAATCCCGGCTTCGTGACGGGCTGTGCGTAGGTCAGCACGTCGACGACGGGCTGCGCCCCGCCCTTCTGCACGCAGCCGAGCGATTTCTCCTCAAGGGTCGTGATGCCGCCCTTCTTGTTGCCCGGCGAGGGATTTTCATAAATCGGCTGGTCGAACCGGCGGAAATAGCGCTTGAAATCGTTGATCAGCGAGACCGTTCCGTCGAAAACCCGGCGGTCCGCGGCGCGGTCCATCAGGATCGTCTCGGCGCCGAACATCTCGGGAACCTCCGTCAGCACCGTCGTGCCGCCCTGCGCGATCAGCCAGTCGGAAAACAGCCCTACCAGCGGATTGGCCGTGATGCCCGAGAAACCGTCCGAGCCGCCGCACTTCAAGCCCACCTTGAGGTAAGCGAGCGGAAGCGGCTGACGCTTATCGGCTTTGGTCTTTTCCACCAGCCTGCAGCAGATTTCGAATCCCGCCTCGATCTCGTCCTCGACCTCCTGGGCGACGAGGAACTTCACCCGCTCGTCGTCCCATTGGCCGATCACCTCTTTCAGGGCCGACACCTGGTTGTTCTCGCACCCGAGGCCCAGCACCAGCACGGCGCCCGCATTGGGGTGACGCACCAGCGCGGCCAGCGCCCGCTGCGTATTGGCGTGGTCGTCGCCCAGCTGCGAACAGCCGTAATTGTGGGTGTAGACCCGCACGTCGTCGAGGTGCGAGCAGTCGCACTCGCGCTTCACACGCTCCGCGATGGCCTGCGCCTGCCCGTTGACGCACCCCACCGAGGGCACGATCCACAACTCGTTGCGAATGCCCATCGTATCGTTCCCGCGCAGGTAACCCATCACCCGCACGTCGCGCTTCGGGCACCCGACATCGTAAACCTTGGGGGCATAGGTGTATTCGAGGTCGTCGCGGAGGTTGGTTTTCAGGTTGTGCGTGTGAATCCACCCGCCCTGCGGCACGTCCTGCGTGGCGTGACCGATGGGATAGCCGTACTTCACGACGTTCTCGCCCGCGGCGATGTCGCGCAGGGCGAACTTATGGCCGCGCGCAACGTCCTCGCGGAGCGTCACGGCGACGCCCTCGACATCGAGCGTCTCGCCCTCGTGCAGGTCGTCGGCCAGTGCGACGGCGACATTGTCCGCAGCGTTGATTTTCAGAAACCGTTTCATATCAATAAAATAAGCCGCATGTCCGGGTCCCGCAAAGCCCCCGCCGAGGCGGGGGTTCGGGGTGGGTCGGACTTGTGAACACGACCGGAGGCCGTGCCACGAACCGTCCGAAACGCCGCACCGGAACAGCTGACTGGTTACGCTCCTAAAAACTTCTTCAAGGCATCTTTCATGCCCAGCGTCTCGATGTCGCGGACATAGCCCGCAACGGTCCCGATGAAGCCCGGAACCTCCGAGAAATCGACGGTGAAGATGCCGCTCTCCTTCACGATCTTCGCGATCGTA
Organism: Alistipes sp. AF14-19; assembly: GCF_003461645.1. Taxonomy (NCBI): domain Bacteria; kingdom Pseudomonadati; phylum Bacteroidota; class Bacteroidia; order Bacteroidales; family Rikenellaceae; genus Alistipes; species Alistipes sp. AF14-19. The sequence continues at coordinate 157,566 of NZ_QTXM01000005.1, read as the reverse complement.
GCCTCCATGTCGGCCGAATCCCAGTTGGCGCGGATGTAGTCCACGAACTCCCTCGTGTCGTCGGGTTCGAAACCGCTGTTCGGCCCGTAGAGGGTCATCAGCGCGGCGAACGTGAATGCTTCGCGTTCGGCCAGCCGCTGCGCCTTGAACCAGTTGTCGCGCACGGTCGGATAGTTGCGCGCCTCCCATTTCGAAAGCGAGTTGAGCGAAATGGACCGGAGCATGTGCTTGATGAAGGGGTTGTAGAAACGCTCCAGAATCCCGGCGGCGAACTTCTTCAGCTCGTCCCGGTCCTCGTCGATCATCGGGATCACCTCCTCGGCAACCATGTCGTTGACGAACCGCTCGATGTCGGGCGTATTGAAAGCGTCCATCACCGTCTCGCAGCCCATTTGCAGGGCGATGGGCACCATGCCCGTATGCGACCCGTTCAGGATGCGGACCTTCTTGTCGCGGAACTGCTTGATCGACGGCATGAAGATCACATGCAGCCCCGCCTTGTCCAGCGGCAGCTCCTTCATCACCTCCTTGTAGCCCGGGCCGCCGATGGCCCACAGGTGGTACAGCTCGGCCTTCACCACGAGGTTGTCGTCATAGCCGATCTCCTCCCTGATCTCGCCGATCTGCTCGCGCGGGAAGCCCGGGACGATGCGGTCCACGAGCGTGTCGCAGAAGTGGCAGCTGTTTTCGACCCAGTCGATGAAATCCTGCCCGAGCTTGTGGTATTCGGCATGTCTGATGACGTATTCGTGGAGCGTCGAGCCGTTGTTCTCGATCAGCTCGCAGCAGATGATGCAAAGGCCCTTGGTCGGGTCGCCGTTGAAATGTTTGAACCGCTTGTACAGCAGCGCCGTCATCTTGGCGGGATACGACTTCGGCGGACAGGCCGTCAGATCGTCGCCCTCCTCGTAGCGGATGCCCGCCTCGGTGGTGTTCGAAATGGTGATCTTCAGCTCCGGCGAGAGGAAATACGCCTCGTATTTCGCATAGTCCACATAGGGATTGAACGAATCCATGATGCTCTTCACCAGCCGCACGTCCTTCTTGGGCCGTTTGTTCTCGATGCCCTCCAGATAGACGTGGTACATGTTGTCCTGCCGGTGCATCAGGTCGATCATCCCCAGCACCTTGCGCTCGGGGTCGATGATCGGCTGGCAAACGGCCACGCCTGCATCCATGACGCCCTTCTCGTTGGCGATGTCGATCTGCCAGTCCACGAAGGCTCTCAAGAAGTTGCCTTCGCCGAATTGCAGGATGCGAACGGGGCGGCCGACCGTTTCGACAGTCGACTTGTTCAGTTGCTTGATCATTGTATGTCCGGTTTTTAAGTTAATCCAATACAATCGGTTTGTATTTCGGAACCAGCGTCTTCATCACGATCCAGCCGATGAGGTAAGCCACGGCGCAGATGCAGAAGACGACGAAATATCCGGCGGGCTTACCCTCGAAACCCATGAACTGCATCGCCGTTTCGTCGGCATATACGAACAGCCAGCCGGCGAACCATTGCAGGATCATCGAGCCTACGCCGCCGGCCATGCCGCCGATGCCCGTCACGGTGGCGATCGCCGACTTGGGGAACATGTCGCCGATGGTCGAGAAGATATTGGCCGACCACGACTGGTGCGCCGCGCCGCCCAGACCGATCAGGATGATCGGGAACCACGGCGAGATCGTGCCCATGGGCTGCGCCAGCAGCACCAGCAGCGGAATGAACGCGAAGATCAGCATGGCGCGCATGCGTGCCGCATAGGGGTTCAGCCCCGTCTTGTTGATGATGATCGTCGGAAGCTTGCCGCCGTAGATCGACAGCATCGTGATGGCATAAAGCGTGAAGATCAGCGCCACGCCCAGCCCTTCGGACATCTTGATCCCGAACTGCGAATTGAGGTACGAGGGGGTCCAGAAGAGGAAGAACCACCACACGCCGTCGGTCATAAACTTGCCGAAGGCGAAGGCCCACGTCTGTTTGAACGAGAGCGTTCTCCAAAACGAGATCTTCTCGCCCTCCTGCTCCTTGCCGACCGTCTCGCCGTCGACCACTTCGTGCTGGTCCTGCTCGATATACTCCAGCTCGGCGGCATTCACCTTCGGGTGGTCCGAGGGCTTCTTGTACATGAAGACCCAGAAGCCCATCCAGACGAAGCCCAGGGCGCCGATCACGATGAAGGCCATCTCCCAGCCCCAGGCCTTCGCCAGCAGCGGAATGGTCAGCGGGGCGAACAGCGCGCCGATCGAAGCGCCGGCATTGAAGATCGAGGTGGCGTAGGCGCGGTCCTTCTTGGGGAAGTACTCGGCGGTCACCTTGATGGCTGCCGGGAAGTTGCCCGCCTCGCCCAGGGCGAGGATGCAGCGCGCGGCGATGAAGAAATACATGCTGACCATGGCGATGGTCGCGGCCAGGGCCGACCCGGCCTCGACGGCGCGCAGCGCGGCGGCGTCGGGAAGCCCCACCCATGCCTCGGTGGCGATGCCGCAGAGGGCGTGCATGCAGGCTCCCATCGACCAGACGCCGATGGCCCACAGATAACCTTTCTTGGTGCCCATCCAGTCGATGAAACGGCCCGCGAAGAGCATGCAGACGGCATAGACGATCGAGAAGATCGAAGTGATCAGCCCGTAGTGGTACTCGTTCCAGTGGAATTCGGGCTTGATGAACTCGTCCCACGTCAGCGAGAGCACCTGACGGTCGAGGTAGTTAACAGTCGTTGCGAAGAAGAGCATCGCACAGATGACCCAGCGATACTGCGTCATCTTCCCAGCGAGAGTCGATTTGTTGTTTGTCATTATGGGGTTTAATTAAGTAGTGTTCAGGAATTGGTGAGCCGTAGGAACGGCGTCCGGCGGCGGAGCGGGGCCGCCGCCGGACTACCGAACTTACGGAATCGGTTTTAACGCACCCGGGCGATCACGTCCAGAGCGAAACGGCATTTTTCGGTGATCGCCGCCCAGTCCTTCACGGCGACGACCTCTTTCGGGAAGAGCTGCGAGCCCATGCCCACGCAATAAACGCCGGCCTTGAACCACGCCGTGAGGTTCTCCTCGGTGGGTTCCACCGCTCCGGTGGCCATGATGTTCGACCACGGCAGCGGGGCCTTGACGTTCTTGACGAACGACGGGCCGCCGACGTTGCCCGCGGGGAAGACCTTCGTCAGGTCGCAGCCCAGTTCCTGCGCCGTGCCGATCTCCGTCACCGAACCGCAGCCGGGGGTGTAGGGAACCAGATGGCGGTTGCAGACCCTGGCCACCTCGGCGTTCAGGTAGGGACCCACGACGAAGTTGGCGCCGTACTGCATGTACATCGCGGCCGTCGGGGCGTCGACCACCGAACCGATGCCCAGGATCATCTCCGGGCACTCCGCGGCGGCGAATTTCACCAGACGGATGAACACCTCCGAAGCGAAATCGCCGCGGTTGGTGAACTCGAAAGCGCGCACGCCGCCTTCGTAGCAGGCTTTCACGACCTGCTCGGCCACGTCGGCGTCGGCATGATAGAATACGGGAACCATGCCGGTCTTACCGATGGCCTCCAGAACTTGCATTTTATTGAAGCGAGCCATAATTTTTAATTCTTAATTTTTCATTTTTAATTATCTCTGCACCCGTCCGCTGGCATTGCCTCCGGCCAACGACTCGACCTCCTCGGCCGATACGAGGTTGAAGTCGCCGTTGATCGTGTGCTTCAGGGCCGATGCCGCCACGGCGAACTCCAGGGCCTCGCCCTGCGTCGGCTTGGTCAGCAGGCCGTGAATCACGCCGCCCGAGAACGAGTCGCCGCCGCCCACGCGGTCGATGATCGGGTCGATGTCGTAACGCTTCGACTCGTAGAACTCCTCTCCGTTGTAGATCATGGCTTTCCAGCCGTTGTGCGTCGCCGAGAACGACTCGCGCAGGGTCGAGATCACATACTTGAACCCGAACGTCGCGGCCATCTGGCGGAAGATGCCCTTGTAGCCCTCGGCGTTGGTCTCGCCGCCCTCAACATCGGCGTCGGGCTTGAACCCGAGGCACAGCTCGGCGTCCTCCTCGTTGCCGATGCAGACATCGACGTACTGCATCAGGGGCTTCATAATCGACTGCGCCTTCTCCTTGGTCCAGAGCTTCTTGCGGAAGTTCAGGTCCACCGACACCGTCACGCCGTGACGCCTGGCGGCCTCGCAGGCCAGACGGGTCAGTTCGGCGGCCTTGTCCGAAATCGCGGGCGTGATGCCCGACCAGTGGAACCAGTCGGCGCCCTCCATGATGGCATCGAAGTCGAAATCCTGCGGATCGGCCTCGGCGATCGACGAATGCGCACGGTCGTAGATCACCTTCGAGGGACGCATCGAAGCCCCGGTTTCGAGGTAGTAGATACCCACGCGGTCGCCGCCGCGGGCGATGAAATCGGTCCTCACGCCGTATTTGCGCAGCGCATTGACCGCCGACTGGCCGATCTCGTGCTTCGGGAGCTTCGAGACGAAGTAAGCCTCGTGGCCGTAGTTGGCGCACGAAACGGCCACGTTGGCCTCGCCGCCGCCATAGACGACGTCAAACGAATCGGACTGAACGAAGCGCGTGTTTCCGGGCGTCGAAAGACGCAGCATGATTTCACCTAATGTTACGATTTTCATGGTATTATGACAGCTTAAAATTTGAAATAGTCCTTGGCGTTGCGGTAGCAGATGCCCTCGATGATCTCCCGGCCGATGAAGTCGATCTCCGAGGCGGGCAGCAGGCCCTGCTCGATGTCGTTGCCGACGAGGTTGCACAGCGTGCGGCGGAAATACTCGTGGCGCGGGTACGAAAGGAACGACCGCGAGTCGGTCAGCATGCCCACGAAGCGGCTCAACAGACCCAGCGTCGAGAGGGCGTTCATCTGTTTCTCCATGCCGTCCTTCTGGTCGAGGAACCACCACCCCGATCCGAACTGGATCTTCCCGGCGCCGTAGCGGCCGTCCTGGAAATTGCCGATCATCGTGGCCACCAGCTCGTTGTCGCGCGGATTGAGGTTGTAGATGATGGTCTTCGCAAGGCGGTCGTTGCGGTCGAGCATGTCGAAGAATTTCGACATCTGCCTGCCGACCGCGAAGTCGCCGATCGAGTCGAAGCCCGTATCGGGACCCAGCCGGCCGAACATGCGGCTGTTGTTGTTGCGGATGGCGCCGTAGTGGAACTGCTGGGTCCAGCCGGCCTCATGGTCCATCGTGGCGAACTCGACCAGCATGGCGGTCTTGAACTTGCGGATCTCCTCGGGCGTCAGCGTCTGCCCGCCGTATACCTTATTAAAAATAGCGTCGATCTCGGCCTGCGTATAATCCTCGGCGTAGAACTCCTCGATGCCGTGGTCCGAAAGGCGGCAGCCGACCGACCCGAAGAACTCGTGACGCACGCGCAGCGCGTCGATCACATCGGCGAATTTCGTGATCGCGACGCCCGAAACCTCCGAAAGCTTCTCCATATAAGCGCGGAAATCGGCCGGAACCTCCACGGCCATCGCCTTGTCGGGACGCCACGTGGGGAGCATCCTGGTCGCAAAACCGTCCTCGCGGACCTTGATATGGTGTTCGAGCGAATCCACGGGATCGTCCGTCGTGCAGACCGCCTCGACGTTGTAGCGGCGCATCAGGCCGCGGGCGTGGTATTCGGGACGCTGCAACAGCGCCGTGCAATGGTCGTAAATTTCGCGGGCCGAAGCGGGGTTGAGCAGTTTCGTCACCCCGAAGGCGGTCTTCAATTCGAGGTGGGTCCAGTGGTAGAGCGGGTTGCGCATCGTATAGGGAACCGTCTCGGCCCACTTCTCGAACTTCTCCCAATCGGTCGTATCCTTGCCCGTGCAATACTTCTCATCGACCCCGTTGGTGCGCATGGCGCGCCATTTGTAGTGGTCGCCTTCGAGCCAGATCTTCGACAGGTTGTCGAAACGGTGGTCCGAAGCCACGTACTCGGGAATCAGGTGGCAATGGTAGTCGATGATCGGCATCTTGGCCGCATGGTCGTGGTAAAGACGCTGCGCAGTCTCGGTCTGCAACAGGAAGTTGTCGTCGTTGAACTGTTTCATAAAAAATAAAAGGTATCGCGGTTAAATTCTATACGTATCAGGCTCTTTTTCATAACGTAAAATTAGTAACTTTCCGCCACTCGGAATATGAAAAATTACCGAATTAAATAGAATATTTACCGTTTTGGTTGACCAATATACGGAAAAATTGTAAATTTGCCTACAAACAACGGAAAAACTTCAATTCTAATTTTATGAAAAAACCGATTATGTGGGTTGCAGCCCTCCTGACGGCCTCCTGCACACCCGCTTTGAAGGTCGAAGTCGCCAACACGACCCCGACCGAACGCGATGACGAAACCGTCGAAATCGCCTGGTCCGAAGTCGCCGCGCTCAAAGGCGTGACGCCGGACAACATCGTCGTCCTGAACGACGACAACGAGCAGATCCCCTCGCAGGTCCTCTTCCGCGGCGGAACGGAGCCGCAGGCGCTGATCTTCCAGACCGACGCCGACCCGATGGAAAGCAAGCGGTTCAAACTGGTCACAGGCCAGCGCGAGAACTACCCCGCCGAGGCGTTCGGCCGCACGGTTCCCGAACGTTACGACGACTACGCCTGGGAGAACAACAAGGTAGCCTACCGCCTCTACGGCCCGGCGCTCGAAACCTCTCCCGAGAAGCTCGTCACTCCGGGCATCGACGTATGGGTAAAGTGCACCGACAAACTGGTGATCGACGAGTGGTACGCCCGGGGCAACTACCACCACAACTACGGCGACGGCATGGACTGCTACAAGGTGGGCGTGACGCTCGGTTCGGGCGCATCGCTGCCCTTCGCCGGCGGTAAATTCTGGATGATGGGCCACAACTACGCCACGGCCCGCACACTCGACAACGGACCGATCCGCACTTCGGTCGAATTGACCTACGCCCCGTTCGATGTCGACGGCACGCCCGTAACGCTCACCAAGATCATCTCGCTCGACGCCAACCAGCGCTTCAACCGCATGGACAACATCTACGAAGGAGCATTCACCGAGATGCCGATCGCCGCGGGCTTCGTGCGCCACGACGTGAAACAGATACTCACGGGCGAAGGCTGGATGGCTCTATGCGAGGCTGTTTCGGACTCGAAGGATCCCGCACGCGACGGCGACATCTACCTGGGCGTGATCCTGCCGGGAGCCGAGATGCTTACGGACACGCTGGGCCACGCCGTAGCCGTCAAGGCCGTGAAACCCGGCCGGACGCTGACCTACTACGCCGGTTCGGGCTGGAGCCAGGGCGGCGTGGAGGACATGAAGGAGTGGATCGAAGAGATCGGGCAGGCGCAGGCCGCCGCCGTGACGCCGCTCAAAGTGACGGTCCTCAACTAAAAATCCGTCCAAAAAGGGCAGGCATGCCGTCCTGCTTTTTCCGAAAGGCCCGGTCCGACGACCGGGCCTTTCTCTGTCGGAACCCTTTCCCGAAGCGGGCGCAATCCGGCTTGCGATTGTCCGGCTTTTTATGTATATTTGTTGTTTTAATGTCTCAGAAATGACGGGCAGTGATATGCCATTACGCAATAGCTGGCTGGCTAAAGTATGTCTCATAGCGTGAGGACCTTTTTTTCTATCCCTTGTATCTATTCTTGAATGGCAGATAATCTTTCTGACCGACAAGGAAACCACCGCCCCATTCACAGGATTATATGGGGCTAAAGAGGATAGGAATATCTGTTTGGAAGAAGAACTCGGTCTGCCATATTTCACATAATTGATGATAGCTTCTCCTACATCCTTTAAGAGTGGCAATTCTATTTCACGTTTAGTCTTGTACTGTATCAGGCGGATAATGTTTCTATCCCAGTCTAAATTACTGAATTGTAATCCGGCAATATCGGAGGAACGTAGTCCTAACCGTGTTGCTAATAGGAGCATGGCGTAATCTCGTTTTCCTACAGGAGTGGATTGATTTACCGAAGATTCTATTTGCAAGACTTCTTCACAAGTGTATGTCGACGGTAGTTTTTCTTTTACAATATAACGGTTTCTTCCTATCACATAATCAATATTCTTATTGATAAGCTTTTGTTCGTACAGGTAACGACAAAATGCACGCATCGTTGCCAATACTCTTTGTTTACTGTTTTGGCTGGAAGATATAAAAGTTAGCACATCATCCTCACCTATATCTGAGATGCGGGATACATTCCTCAAAGACAAATGCCTGAGAAAATAGCTGAACACATGTTCGTAGCCATCTATCGTTTTAGGAGATAGTCTTTGTTCTTCCAAGAGATGAAGGTATTTTGTCATAATGCCTCCTATTTCTCCTGAGAATTTGCGTATAACGTATCTTACAACTGGTTTTTGGATAGTTCTATCCGTAAGATAATTAACGAATAGCAGTAATCGATAATTGGTTCCATGTATCAACCGCGTTTTTTCTTGTGGCATAGTCTTTAAAAACAAATCGATGGATTCTACATTACAGTCTTGTATGTAGTTTATATCCATGTAAACGATAAAAAGACGACAGGTCTTTTTATACTGTCGGATAGTCGATTCTGAATATCCGGCTTTACGCAACGCTTCTAAAAAATCCGAAACTTTGGATTCAAAATGATTTTTATTGTCCATAATACTATATTTGGAGGGAGCAACATTACTCTCTCCACAATATAGCATATTATTATCAGAACATTATTATCACGAGTTTGATTGATTATCTGTCAGTTATTTGGTGTATTAGCTTATAGCTTTGGATAATAATTTACTTGTGATAAGAAAAGTTATCATAACTCGTGATAACTTCTCTGCAATGATTGTCTTCATATTTTTCTGTCGTTTTGAATTTTACAAATGTTACTTCGGATTTAGTGGCGGACACCGGATTACATCTTCATGCCCTTATTGTTTTTCTTTTGCGGCTTCTCCTGCTGCTGTTGCTGTGCGGTGTCCTTCGGGGCGGTCTGTCCCTTCCGCAACGGCTCCTTCAGGTTCTTGGTAGCCTCGTTGGTCTTGCCCTCGCTGTTCACCGCCACCTGCGTGCGGCTCTCGTTGGAAGGCGCGACCTTCTGCGCGTTATCGGGGTTGGTGTCGTAGCGGTACGGGCGTCCCTTCTCCGGGTTGAACCTGATGTACATCGTGGCGTGGAAGCCCTGCTTGTCGGTCACGTTCTCCAGTTTCACGGCTTTGCCAGCCACGTAGTCGGCTTTCTGCTGCTCGGTGAAGTCCACGCCGCTCCATTTGCTGATGGGGCGGATGCTGCCGTCGGCGTTCGTCCACGTGTTGCGGCGTTGCTCCTTGTTCGTGTTGGCTGTGTTTTCCGTACCCTGCGCCTGTCCCTGTGTGGGGTTGTTCTTGGCTTCCTGTGCTTGTGCGGCACGTGGCGACCTGCCGGTTCCCGGCACGAACTCCACGCCGCGCTGCTCCACGTTCACTTGCAGGGTGGTGACGAACTTCCTGCCGTCCTTGCGCTCGATGAGTTTGTCGCGCACAGGCAGCCCGGCACGCAGCATGTCCTGCTCCTGCTTGGTGATTTCCGTCTTGCCGATGCGCTCCGGTATGCGCACCTTGTTTGCCGGGACATCCGTGATTTCGTTCGTCTTGCGGTCGATGCTGACGAACGAGGGGATGATCTCGCCCGTTTCCCTGTCCACGAGGTCCACAACCCTGCCGAGGTTGCCCGTTTCGCGCAGGTTCTTCCGGTCGTCGTCGGAGAACTTGTGTTCCTTGTACTCGTCGAGTTTCTGCTCCTTGCGGATGAAGTGCGGCACAAGGCTGACGTTGCCCTCGCCGTCCTCCTTGAAGGAGAGGCGGGCATCCAGCTCGAAAGCCTCTCCGCCGAAATTGGGCGCCACCCTCACCAAGTCGGACTTGCCGTAGTTGAGCATCCGGTCAAGGTCGCCCGACTTTTCAAGGTCGTCGCGCTTCACGCCCCATTTCTCCTCCAACTCCTTCCAGTTGATCTTGCTCTCGTCGATGGGTTGGTAGCCCCGGTTGCTCTGCGCCTGCTGCGGGTTTTCCTGATTCTGTTCGTTTTTCTGTTCCATTTCTTCCTGTTTTTTAGGTTCGTCATCTTGTTTCTGTTCCGGTTGTTCCTGCTTTTCGGCGGACTGCTCCTCCTGTACTTTCTTTTCGTAGCCGGAGGTGTCCACCTTGTGGGGCGCAAGCATCTCCTTGTTGCCCTCGGGGTCTTTCAGCAAGTCCTTGATAACTTCCAGCAGCTTGTCGGCTTGGTCCGCCGCGACACGGTAGAAACCGAAGCGGCTGGGCTCCTTGCACTGCCGGAAGAAGTTCTTGAAGAAGTTGTCCAGCACGTCCCCGTGCCTGTCGAATTGCAGGAAACTCTGCGCGTTCTCCGCCTTTGCGGGGGTACGCTTGGGTGAGCCGTCGACGTTAAGCCCGGCTACCACGCTAATCTCGCCCGTCTTCTCGTCGCGGACTATCAGCACGTCTTTTTCTGTTGTTTTCTTTGCCATTTGAAAAATGTTTTAATGGGTTATTTATTAAAGAAATTATGGATACGCGCCTTGTAGAAGGCTATATCTTCCTTGCGGAAATTCTTTACGTGTTCGGAGAGGAATGTCAGTACGTCCTCCTCGCTGTAATAGGTCTTTTTGCCGAGCGTCTTGTACGGCAATGCACCGATGCTGCGGTAGCGCTGCAGGGTACGCTTGCTTATCTGGAGCAGCATGCAGAGGTCTTGGTTGTCGAACATCCTGATACTTTCCATCGGGTTCGGGGCTTTGCCGGACGGTCGCAGGGAGAGCAGCAGCTCGTCCTGACGGTCGAGCCGTTCCATCAGCTTCTGCATCCAGTCCTCAAAATTGTTTCGTGTAAGCAGTTCCATATCTTATGTCCTCCTTCCTTTGGGTTTGCCGCCGCCCGTGCGCAGCGTGTGGTTGCGTTTCAGTTCCGTCAGTGTCGCTGCATCTTCTGCCACGGTGCAGTCTGCGAGCAGGCGGTCTATTTCCGACCGGCGGTAGCGGCATTTGCCGCGCAGCACGACATAGGCGATGCGCTGTTCGCTGCGCATACGTTGGAGGGTACGGGTACTCACGTTCAGCAGGTGCGCCGCCTCGCGGGTGGTGAGCAGCATGTCGGAAAACTCTCCCTTCCTCTCACCGGAAACGGCACGCACATAGACCGCTATCTCGGCTATCTGTTCCGTCAGGGCGGTGAAGGCGGAACTTTCAATCGTTATCACTTTCATATTTTGTCCTTTCTTTTGTTTCTCTGCGGCAAAATTCGGCAATAAACAAAAGGAGCTTTAACAACTCACTACGTGACTCACGTAAGATTTTCTTTGAAAGTGACTCCGTAACCCGGACAACCGGCGCAACAAACTGCCATATAGCGGAAAACGGCACGCATTCAAGGCGGCTGCGTTACCTTTGCGGTAAATCATTAAATGTTTTGGTATATGGAAATCGTATCTATCGAGAAAAAGACCTTCGAGATGATGCTGGCGTCATTCAACGCCCTCTCGGAGAAAGTCGCCGCCCTCAGGCGCAAAAGCGACGGCGGGCGGCTGGAAAGGTGGCTCACGGGCGAGGAGGTCTGCGGGCAGTTGAGAATCAGCCCGCGCACGTTGCAGTCATTGCGTGACAGGCGGCTTATCGGCTATTCGCAGATGAACCGCAGGTTCTATTACAGGCCGGAGGAGGTCAGGCGGCTTATTCCGCTTATCGGCACGATCTATCCCGATGGAAAATGACTCTGTTTTTATTAACCACTTAATCCGATGTTATGATGAACGAGAACAACGAGGTTTTCTCAATGGAGGACGAGCAGGTTGCCACCGCGATACAGAATATGCTCAAAGGCTCCAAATGGCTCTCCGCATTTTTGGAAAGTTACCGTCCGCCACTGGACGGGGAACATTACCTGACGGACAAGGAGGTGGCGGAAATGCTCCGGGTAAGCCGCCGCACCTTGCAGGAGTATCGCAACAACAGGATGCTGCCCTTTATCCTTCTGGCAGGTAAGGTGCTTTATCCCGAATCGGGACTGCGTGAACTGTTGGAGGCGAATTACCTCAAGCCGCTGGAATAAGGCGGTTGCATGAAAAAAAAAGGAAACGGACAGCACCCGATGGCGTTGTCCGTTTCCTTTTTCGTTGTCTGTATGCGTGTTCAGCAATATCCGGTTTTCCCGTTCTGTATGAACATCACGTATGCCTGCCTCTTTTCCTTTGAGAGTGCCTTCTCCACCAGCCACATGCGGAACACGTGTGTATAGTATGTGTTCAGCCGGAAGGCTACTGGAATGATGATTTCAAGCGAGTAAACATCCGCGTACAGGCCGTTTTCAAGCTGTATGTAGCGGCATACCTCGTAGTCGTTCAGCACGTCCGACTTGCGGATGGCTTTGATGGCGGCGTTCACTGCCGGGACGGTGGCATGGAACTCTTCGGCGATTTCCCCGGCGGTCATCCATACCTCGTTACCGGTTACGCTGACCGTCTTGTCCTCTATAATGATTATGTCACGTTTCATGGCGTCTCTGTTTTAGATGGTACATCCTGCAAATTCCTCGATTTGGTTCAATCTTGCGGCAAGGTTCTCCATGTCTTGGTTGAGCTTCTCTTTGGTTATCTTCGCGTATATCTGCGTTGTCTTTATACTCTTGTGTCCCAGCATGGAACTGACTGTTTCGATGGGTACACCGTTGGAGAGGAACACCGTCGTGGCTGCCGTATGGCGGCTCTGATGCCACGTGATGTGCTTGGTGATGCCGCAACGCTTGGCGACGGCACGGATTCCGGCGAGGCACGTGTTGTAGTGGGGAACAGGGAAAATCCTGCCGTTTTCGCACAGCCCGCGGTATTTGTCGATGATTTGTTTCGCAATGTCAAGCAGGCGGATGTTAGACACCACGCCCGTCTTCTGGCGGTTGATGTTTATCCACTCGTGTTCATCGAAGTAGGTGCGGATGTTCTCTTCCGTCAAATTGCGCATATCGGCGAATGACAAGCCCGTGAAGGCGCAGAACAGGTAGAGGTCGCGGTATAGTTCCTGTTTGGCGTTCTTCAGTTTACCTTCCATCAGCAGGCGGATTTCGTCTTTGGTCAGGAAACTGCGTGTCGTTTCCTCCTTCTTGATTTCATACTCCCTGAACGGGTCGCGTGTGAGCCATTCGTTGTTGATGGCGATGAACACCATCGTCCGAAGTGGGCATACATACAGCCACACGGTATTGGTGCAGCAGTGTTTGTCCGTGCGCAGAAACATCTCGAAGTCGGAAATGAAAGCGGGGGTAAGCTCTTTCAACGCGATGTCCTTCACGTGGTAACGGATGTTGAGAAACTCTTGCAGGTGCTTGTAAACGGTCTTGTACTTCAAGAGTGTGCCTTTGGCTTTCATGCCTGCTTCCACCTGCTTGGCATAGTCCTCGTTGTGTTGCTGGAACACCTGCATCAGCGTGTGATAGCGGTGTTCCAGTCCGAGAAAGGCGTTCTTCACCTTCTCTGCCGTGACGAAGTTGTCACGCTCCATGATTTCCTGATAGTGCTTGTTGATGCGCACCCGCATCTTGTCAAGCATGCGGTTCGTTTCGAGTGCCGCCGTGCTTCTGCCCGTGACACGTCCCCCTTTGGTGTCCCACAACTTGGGATCGATGGTCAGTTTGCAACTGAATTGCGTCTGGCTGCCGTCCACCGTGATGCGTCCCATGACGGGAACCGTCCCGTCTTTTTTCACTACCTGACGTTTGAGGTAGTAAATAACTGAAAATGTACTCTTCATCGTCCTTAATTTTTTTGTTCAAAATTAGTTGGTGAAGAGCCCTCCTCTGATACGCAAATTGCGGAAGAACGGCGCAATCTTTTTTCGTTACCGGATTTTTTGCGTGAGTTGTCAGTAACTCACTAATCCTTAAAGCCTTGTTTCGTTATTCGTGTCCATTTCGTCACCTATTGAGCGTGGTTACGAACAAGTAACGTAGCTCCGTCTTGATTTGGCTTCGGCATGGATTGTAATGGCTCTCGGAATAATTGGCAGCGTAAATGAAACCCCTGTAAATCAAATCCATTACCATATTCTTCCGCATTTCACTTTTTTGTAGTAACTTTGTGGGATCTATTTCACAAAAATCATGGACAGACAAAAGATCGTTACCTTCGGGGAGATCATGCTGCGGCTCACGCCGCCCGACTACCTGCGTTTCAACCAGACGAACCTCTTCCGCGCCAGCTACGGCGGAAGCGAGGCCAACGTCGCCGTATCGCTGGCCAACTACGGCCTGCAAAGCGAATTCGTCACCCGCCTGCCGGACAACCGGGTGGCCGACGCCTGCATCGACGACCTGCGCCGCTACGGCGTACGGACGGACGCCATCCTGCGCGGCGGCAAGCGGCTCGGGATTTACTACATGGAGGAGGCCGCCGCGATGCGCTCGTCGCACGTCGTATACGACCGCGCCGACTCGGCCTTCGACACCCTGCAACCGGGGATGATCGACTGGGACGGAATCTTCCGCGGCGCCTCGTGGTTCCACTGGTCGGGAATTTCGGCCGCGGTGAGCGCCGGCACGGCGGCCGTGTGCGCCGAGGCGATTGCGGCGGCGCACGCGGCGGGACTGACCGTCTCGTGCGACATCAACTACCGCAAGAACCTCTGGAAATACGGCAAGGAGCCGCAGGAGGTGCTCCCACCGCTGATGGAGCAGTGCGACGCCTTCTTCGGCACGGACGACGAATACGAAAAGGTGCTCGGCATGCAGCTGCCGCAGTTTGCGGCCCGCGACGCCGCCTACCGTCCCGATACGGCGGGTTACGAACGGGCCTCGGCGGAGGTTGCGGCGCGCTTCCCCCGCTGCCGGAGCATCGTCTTCGGACTGCGCAGCGTATTGAGCGCCAACCACCACCTGATCTCGGGAACGCTCTACACGGGCGGACGTCTGCACTCCACGCGGGTTTACGACATCGACCCCGTGGTCGACTGCGTCGGCGTGGGCGACGCCTTCGTGGGCGGATTGCTCTACGGAATGGCCGCGCATCCCCACGACGCCCAGTTTGCGCTGGACTTCGGAACCGCGGCCTGCGCGTTGAAAAACACCGTGCCGGGCGACTACAACCAGTTCACGGCCGCAGAGGTCGAACAGCTGGCCCGCGGCTCCGTCTCGGGCCGCATCGCCCGCTAACCGGCGTAAGACGCCGGATTCAGGGTGCGGCCTTTTGGCCGGAACGCTGCTCCCCGGCCCCGCGCCCGCACGGCAAAAAGGCGGGATTGGCAAAGCGGCCTTTTGGCCGGAACGCTGCTCCCCGGCTCCGCGCCCGCACGGCCAAAAGGCAGGATTGGCAAAGCGGCCGGTTGGCCGGAACGCTGCTCCCCGGCCCCGCGCCCGCACGGCAAAAAGGCGGGATTGGCAAAGCGGCCGGTTGGCCGGAACGCTGCTCCCCGGCCCCGCGCCCGCACGGTCAAAAGGCGGGATTCAGGGTGCAGGGCGTTTCGTAATGCCATTTACCCCCTCCATATGCAAAAAACCCGGCTGGAAAGCCGGGCTTTTTTCATAACGCCTGCCGAACGGGCGGCAGCGCAACTCCGTTCAAAGAGCGGGACCGGCGAACCATCGCCGCTGAATCCCCGCCCGTCAAGCGGCTATTCGATGCCTTTCACCTGCTTGTAAAGGGCATTGTAGGTGTTGTACTTCTCCATGATGCCGGCCTCGTCGCGCAGACGGAAGCAGATGGATTTGAGGAACTCCAGCGTATCAACATCGTCGGGTTTGATCTGGTGCGCCTTCTCGAACCAGGGCACAGCCTCCTTGTAGACATCGTTGACGACTTTCAGATCGGCGTCGTAAACCGCCTGGCTGCTGTACTGCTTCTCGTTCATCTCCTTGTTGAGCGCGTCGCCCTTGATCGTATAGAACACACCCAGGTAGTAGTTGCCCTCGAACAGGTCGGGCTTCAGCTCCACGACCTTCTTGAACGATTCGATGCTCTGATCGTAGTCCTTCAGCGCGTAGAAGATACGGCCGCGGCCGAACCAGAGGTCCACGTTCGACGGATTGTCCTCGATGGCCTTGTCGATCAGCGCGATCAGGTCGGCGGGGTCGCCCACGCCCTGCTCCGCGGTGTAAAGCTGCATCAGGCCGTCGAGAATGCGCTCGTTCTTCGGGAACTTCCCGATACCCGTCAGCAGCACGTCCTTCGCTTTCATAATATTTCCCTTGTCGAGGTCCTTCTGTCCGTAGAGGCAGTGGAAGAGGTAGTAATAGATATTACCCTCCTCGTCGGCATAGCCCAGGTCGATGGCCTTGGTCAGGTACTCGCCGCCCTTGGCGAACGACTTGGGGTTGTTCGAGCCGTCGACGGTCAGCAGGTAGCCCGCATAGTAGAGCAGCGCGGGGTCGGCCTTCTCGTAAGCCGGGCTGGACTGCGCCTCGAAAGCCGTCACGTAAGCGTCTGCGGCCTCGACGTAGTTGCCCGAGTCGATGCCGACGTTGCCCACCTGCGAGCAGAAGTCGCTGACCTGCTTCAGACCCTCCTTGACCTTCTCGGCCGTCTTGGGATCGAGTTCATAAGCCTTGTTGTAAGCCTCGATGGCCTTCTTGGGAGCGTCTTTCAGCACCCATTTGCTCTGCTTCCACGTCACGACCTTGTTGTCCTTGACGTAAGCCGTGAAATAGGGATACACCCATGCGTCGTACTCCGTGCCGTTGAGCGTCTCCTTCGTCGTCGACTTGGGTTCGCCGACAGCCAGTTTCAGCATCGTCGGTTCCATGTTGGCGAAGATGCTCTTCGTAGGCTCCACGGCCACCTCGTAAAAAGCCTTGCCGCGGGCGAGCCACGTCGCGGCCTTCGCCGCCTTCTTCTCGTTGGCGATGTCGGCGTCGCTCTTTTCGATCTTGGCGAGAAGGGCTTCCTTGTTCACTTTCTGGGCTTTCACGGCGGGAACTGCCACGAGCAGCGCCGCAAGAGCCGTCAAAATCGTTTTCTTCATGGTAAACTGAAATTTTAAAGTTTTTGTTGTTTCTTTTTCTTATTCCTCCGCGGGGGCGGCTCCGGGGGTTTCGCCTCCGGTCTCAACGCCTTCCGCGGGCTGCACTTCCTCCTCTTCCCCGGCAGCCGGCACGGCCATCACCGAAGCAATGGCGTCGCCCTCGCGGAGGTTGATGATACGCACGCCCTGCGTAGCGCGGCCCGCGAGGCGGATCTGGCTGACAGCGGTGCGTATGGTGAGTCCCGAACGGTTGATGATCATCAGGTCGTTGTCGTCGGTAACGGCCTGTATCGAAATTAGTTTGCCTGTCTTTTCCGTAATGTTGATGGTCTTCACGCCCTTTCCGCCGCGGTTGGTGATGCGGTATTCGTCCAGATCGGTACGCTTGCCGTAGCCGTTCTCGCTCAATACCAGCACGTCCTGCTTCGAATCGGGTTCCACGCAGATCATGCCGACCACCTCGTCCCCGTCCTCGATCGAGATGCCGCGCACTCCGGCGCCGACACGCCCGATCGGACGCACCGTCGATTCGTTGAAACGGATGGCCTTGCCGTCGCGGGCGGCGATCATCACCTCGGCGTTGCCGCTGGTGAGCTTGGCCTCGATCAGCTGGTCGCCCTCGCGGATGACGATGGCGTTCACGCCGTTCTGGCGCGGACGCGAGTAGGCCTCCAGTTTGGTCTTCTTGATCGTGCCGTCCTTGGTGCACATGATGATGTAGTTGTTGTTCACGTACTCCGCATCGGCCAGGCTCTTGACGTTGATGTAAGCGCGGACCTTGTCGTCCGGCTCGATCTGGATGACGTTCTGGATGGCGCGGCCCTTCGACGAACGGGCGCCTTCCGGAATCTCGTAGACCTTGAGCCAGAAGCAGCGGCCCTTTTCGGTGAAGAAGAGCATCGTATTGTGCATCGAAGCCACGTAGATGTGCTCGATGAAGTCCTCGTCGCGCGTGGCGCTGCCCTTGGCCCCCACGCCGCCGCGGTTCTGCGTGCGGTATTCGGCCAGCGGCGTGCGCTTGATGTAGCCCATGTGCGAAATGGTGATCACCATGTCGTCGTCGGCATAGAAATCCTCGGGATTGAACTCCTCCGAAGCGTAGACGATCTCCGAGCGGCGTTCGTCGCCGTACTTCTCCTTGATCTCCAGCAGCTCGTCCTTGATGATCTGCATCTGCATGCCGACGTTCGCAAGCACCTCCGTCAGGTGGGCGATCAGCTTCTCCAGTTCGTCGCGCTCGGCGAGCAGCTTGCCCCTTTCGAGTCCCGTTAGGGCGCGCAGGCGCATTTCGATGATGGCCGAAGCCTGGATGTCCGACAACTCGAAACGCTCGATCATCGTCTGCTTGGCGGCGTCGGGCGTCTGCGAGGCGCGGATGATGCGCACGATCTCGTCGATGTTGTCCTGCGCGATCAGCAAACCCTGCACGATGTGCAGACGCTCCTCGGCCTTGCGCTTGTCGAAGCGCGTGCGGCGCACGACGACGTCGTGGCGGTGCTCGATGAAGTATTTGATCAGGTCGCGCATCGGCAGCATCTGCGGCCGGCCGTTGACCAGCGCGATGTTGTTCACGGCGAACGACGTTTGCAGCGGCGTGTTCTTGAACAGCGTGTTCAGCACCACGCTCGCAACGGCGTCGTGCTTCAGGATAATGATGATCCGCAGGCCGTTGCGGTCCGACTCGTCGTTGATGTAGGAGATGCCGTCGATCTTCTTGTCGTTGATCATGTCGGCGATCTTCTTGATCATCTCGGCCTTGTTGATCATGTAGGGAATCTCCGTGATGACGATGCACTCGCGGCCGCTGGGCGTATGCTCGATGTCGGTCTTGGCGCGCATCATCACGCGGCCGCGGCCCGTCAGCATCGCCTCCTTCACTCCCTCGTAGCCGTAGATGATACCGCCCGTGGGGAAGTCGGGCCCCTTGACGTAGTGCAGCAGCTCCTCGCCCGTGATCTCCGGGTTGTCGATATAGGCGCAGCAGGCGTCGACCACCTCCGAAAGGTTGTGCGGAGCCATGTTCGTGGCCATACCGACGGCGATACCACTGGCGCCGTTGACGATCAGCAGCGGGATTTTCGTGGGCAGGACCGTGGGTTCGGGAATCGTGTCGTCGAAGTTCAGCGTCCAGTCGACCGTCTCCTTGTCGATGTCGGCCATCACTTCGTCCGTGATTTTCTTCATGCGGGCCTCGGTGTAACGCATGGCGGCAGGCGAGTCGCCGTCCATCGAACCGAAGTTACCCTGTCCGTCGACCAGCGGGTAGCGCATCGACCAGTCCTGCGCCAGGCGGACCATCGCGTCGTAGACCGACGTGTCGCCGTGGGGGTGGAACTTACCGAGCACGTCGCCGACGATACGGGCGGACTTACGTGTGGGTTTGTCGGAGTAGAGGTTAAGCTCCGCGCTCATATCGTAGAGGATGCGGCGGTGCACGGGCTTCATGCCGTCGCGCACGTCAGGCAGCGCACGCGACACGATGACCGACATCGAGTAGTCGATGTACGCCGATTTCATCTGCTCTTCGATATTGATGGGGATGATACGCCCCGTCAAACCGGCATTCTTTTCTTCTTCAGTTAACATATTAATACTTAATTCTGTTATTCTTCGTCTTTCCGTTTCGAAGCGGGCTTTCGCGGCGTCCCGCCGCGTTTACATACTTGGCCCGCTCCGGCGCCCGCCAAGACGGGAGCCTCGTCGCATCGCGACCGGAATTTCGACCGAATTATCTCCAATTCAAATTTTCAACGCTCACAAGCGCCGCAACCGGCCCGTCGACACCCGTCGAAAATTACCGTTCTTTTAACGAACAAAAATACGATTTATTTCCGGTTTGAGCAACTTTAGGGGAATAAATCTGCTTCGTGCGCGCGATATTTTCAGCGAACCACCCCGTTTTTGCCCCTTTTCCGGCGATCTGACGGCCCGAAAAAAATCTCCCGGCAAACTGCTGGGAGAAAAGGCCGAAAAACACGATGCCGTCCGACATTCGAAAATTAGATAAAAAAGCACTTCAAACCATAGAAATTATCGCCTTTTTTCGCTATATTTGATTCAAATTAAAATTCATATCCATTTAGTTTAATTAAGTAAAACAAAACAGCAACACCCATGAAGAAACTTTTGTGTGTAACTATTGCTCTCTTGTGCACCGCGACCATGCAAGCGCAGGAAGAGGAGAAAGACGTGACGAAATTCCTCGGCATTCCGGTTGACGGATACAAACCCGCCATGATTGAAAAACTGAAAGCCAAAGGGTTCACTCCCGCCATAGCGGGCAAAGATGTTTTGGAAGGCGAGTTCAATGGAACCGATGTTCTATTACTCATTAATACAAACAACTATAAAGTCTGTGGGATTACATTGATAGATAAATATATTTTAGATGAATCAGCTATTAAAATTCGATTCAATAGACTTTGCGAACAATTTGAAAACAATCCAAAGTATATACCTAACACCGAACCCGATAAGGAACAGACAATTCCCGACGATGAACACCTTTCCTATGAAATGGGTGTAAATAACAAACGCTATGCGGCTTTTTATTCACAACTTCCGGACTCCGTTACCAAGGAACAAGCATTGGGTTATCTGACAGGTCCGATAGGAGAAGTATCACCTGAAAAAATGCTTGAACGCGCCTCCATCCTCAGAAAATGTTATATGGCAGCTCAAAATAAACGTGTTGGGTTTATGCTCGTTGAAGAATCTGCTGGAAAATATCGCATCTATATGTTTTACGAGAATGAATATAATAAAGCCAACGGCGAAGATTTGTAACAACAGTCTGACCGAAAACACACCGGGCCGCCATGTACGCAATCGCATAGCGGCCCGGTGTTTCATTTCATCAAAAATTACCGAAAATCTATGAATTCATATCCGGCATAGGCATTTTTATCGAACCGCCGGACGTGCCCAGCGAGGGGCGCGACCTCCAGCACGTTCACCAGCACCTGTTCGCCGTCGTAGTCGTACGAAAGCGAGCGGGGGCGCATCGTAGCGGTGTCGACCGTCAGCGTGACATCGCCTGCCGGGGAGTCGTTCCCGGCGGCGGGCGTCAGCCGCACGACGGTGCGGCCGTCGGCTTCGGAGACGAGCGACGGCGTATATTCGCTGCCCAGAAAATCGAAGGCCCGGACCGGATTGTTCAGGATGTTGCGGCTCGCGGTGTCGACCTCCGTAACGGTCACCTCGCGGCGGCGGTTGTCGACCTCGCGGCGCACGGCTCCGTCGGCGAAAACCTCCGCGTCGCCCAGCACGAGGTAATAGCTGTCGCCTTCCACGACATAGCTGCCGCGGGCTTCGTAGTCGCCCGAGACGACCCCGAACTTCACGCCATAGCCGTCCATCGCACGGAATCCCGCCGCAAGGCGTTCCAGTATCTCCGTGGCACGAGGCTGCGCCGCATTGCCTTGCAATATGCCGCAAAACAATACGGCAATGAAACAATGAAAAATGAAAAATTTTCGTCTTCCCATAGTGTCAGCTCCCGCAATTTTCAATTCCTAATTTTTAATTCTTAACCACAGGAACTGGGATTGTTTTAAGCCGAAGACTTAAAACAATCCCAGTTCCTGCAATTTCGCCTCCAGCGAAGGCAAGTCGTGGTAGAGGATGTCGCGCGGTTTGGCTCCCTGCTGGCGACCGACGATGCCGGCCCTTTCGAGCTGCATCATAATGCGGCCGGCGCGGTTGAAGCCCACCTCGTAGTTGCGCTGGATCATCGAGGTCGAGATCTGACCTCCGGACACGGCGTCGCGGGCGATCTCGGCAAAGAGCGAGTCGTATTTCACGGGCGCCGAGGACTCCTCGCTGCCCATTTGAGCGTCGCCGCCGTCGGGCGTATAGTCGGGCAACGTGTAGGCCTCGGTGTAGCCCTGCTGTTTGGAGATGTATTCGCAGATGCGCTCGACCTCGCGGGTCTCGACCAGCGCACACTGGATACGCGTCAGGTCGCCGTCCTTCGAGAAAAGCATGTCGCCCCGGCCGATAAGCTGATTGGCCCCCGGCTGGTCGATGATCGTGCGCGAGTCGATCATCTGCATCACGCGGAAGGCGATGCGGGCCGGGAAGTTGGCCTTGATGCCGCCCGTGATGACCTTCACGTCGGGACGCTGCGTGGCGATGATCAGGTGGATGCCGATGGCGCGGGCTTTCTGCGCGAGGCGCATGACCGGTCCCTCGACCTCGCGGGCCGTCATTATCAGGTCGGCAAACTCGTCGACCACCACCACGATATACGGGAGGTAGCGATGTCCGTTCATCGGATTCAGCCGCCGCGAGGTGAATTTCTCGTTGTACTCGGCGATGTTTCGCGCCCCGGCCTTCTTACACAGTTCCAGACGGTTGTCCATCTCCGTACAGAGCGAGTTGAGCGTATAGACCGCCTTCTTGGGGTCGGTGATGATCGCGTCGTCCTCCGACTCCATCTTGGCCAGGAAATGGCGTTCGATCTTGGCGTAGAGCGAGAACTCGACCATCTTGGGGTCGATCATCACGAACTTCAGCTGCGCGGGGTGTTTGCGGTACAGGAGCGAGGTGATGATGGCGTTCAGCCCCACGGACTTGCCCTGTCCCGTGGCTCCGGCGACCAGCAGGTGCGGCATCTTGGCCAGGTCGAAGACGTAATTTTCGTTCTGGATCGTGCGCCCGATCACCACCGGAAGCTCGGCCTTCGACTCCTGGAAACGCAGCGAACGCACGGCCGAATACATCGAAACCACCTGCTTGTCGCGGTTGGGAACCTCGATGCCGATGGTTCCCTTGCCCGGAATCGGCGCGATGATGCGGATACCCAGTGCCTTGAGGCTCTGCGCAATATCGTTTTCGAGGCCCTGCACCTTCGAGATCTTGATTCCCTGCGCCTGCACGATCTCGTAGAGCGTCACCGTGGGACCCACCGTGGCCTTGATGCGCTGGATGGGAATGCCGAAGTTCTTGAGCGTATCCTCGATTTTGGTCTTGTTCTCGAAAATCTCCTCGTCCGAGACCTCCGAATCGGAAATGTAGTCCTCCAGCAGCGTCACGGGCGGCTTGCGGTAGTTCACCAGGTCCTTCAGCGGGTCGTAGCTCTCCGTGGGGATCGCCTTCTCGTCGAGAAGTTTCGCCTCGTTGGCCTCGACCGTCACCACGACGCCCTCCGGCTCCGCGGCGGGCGCGTCGTCCAGCACGGTGATCTCGGTAAAGGGCGCATCGGGATCGGACTGTGCGGCCTCTCTCTCCGGAACCTCCTCCGGGGCAGGCTCCGCAGCCACGGCGTCGCGCACCGCAGGGCGTTCCAGCTCGACCAGCCCGCTGCGGCCGATCACCACACGGCCCTCGGGACGCGAAAGGTCCACCTCGATGAACTCCCCGTCCTCCGCGGGAGGGGGCGTCTGCTCCGCGGCAGTCTCCCCGGCGACGGGTTTCCCGTCGGGCGTCAGTTCGAGGAAGGGATTTTCGTCCTCTTCCGGCACGGACTTCCGAGCCGCAACGGGCTCCGACGGACGTTCCACACGGATCGGGGCGGGTTTTTGCGCCGCGGGTTCCGCCGCTTTCGACGGCGCGGGCTGCGGTGCGGCCGCCTTCGGCCCGGGTTTCGGAGCCGGTTCGGGAATATCCTCCGCAGCCCCGTCCTCCCCGGCCGCACGTCCGTGCAGCACGACTTTGTGCTTGAGGATCTCGACGACCTTCCCGCTCTTGTCGACCACCACGTTGCCCGCCTCGTTGACCTTGTTGATGAAGTTGCGGTTGATGAAAACACCCGTCAGTATCCAGCCGCCGACAAGCAGGATCAGCGTTCCGAAAGCCCCGATATGCGTGCGCAGCAGGGCCGAAGAGGCGATGCCGAAAGCGCCGCCCCACCCCGTCGAGCAGCAGAGGCTCCAGCGGTTGGCGAAGGCGAATCCCAGCGTCAGCGACCCCAGGATCATAATCAGAAACAGCGAAAGGATCGAATGGTTGAACAGCAGCGGCCGCTGACGGACGATCCGCACGCCGACCAGCACGATCATCGCGGGGATCAGGATGCCGAAAAGCCCGAACGAATGATCGACCAGCAACATCCCCAGCCGCGCTCCGGCCCAGCCGCAGAGATTTTCCGGTTCGATGCCGAGCGTCACCCGTTCCTCGACCGATTTTTGCAGCCCGCTCTGGTCGGCGGCCCAGCTGAAAAACGAAAAGAACACCGCAGCGGCGGCGAACAGACCGATGAACAGCAACAGCAGTCCGGCGATCCAGCGCGCACTGTCGCTGTTGGAACGCTGAACGGCCTGCCGGCTGTTGGAGGATGTATTTTTAGATGCCATTCCAGAATGTCGCTATTATCGAGCGAAGGTACGAATTTTTTCCGACAATTCCGAAGGCGCCGCAAACTTTTCAATCGCCCGGAGCGATTCCGGCCGGAAGCGTTCCCGCCCGCGAATGAGGGGGAGGGTATGGAGCCGGGAGCGTCTTACAGGTACGCCGCAACCTTCCGTTCGAGACGCAGGCGGTAAAGCTCGTCGGCGAAGGTGCGGAACGTGAGCGCGGGGCGGTTATCCGCCGAAGCGCGCAGGCCGTAGCGGTCCAAAAGCTGCCCGACGCGGCGGGCGACGGCGGGCGACGGGTCGACGATCGCGGCCCGTCCGTCGACGATGCGTTCCATCACGGGCGTCAGAAAGGGATAGTGCGTACACCCCAGCACGATCTGGTCGGCGCCCCGCGCCAGCATCGGCTCCACGGCGGCGCGCACCGCGGCTTCGGCCTCGGGCGTATCCTCCCGGTCCCCCTCGACCAGCTCCACGAAACCCGTGCCCGGGTAGGTCAGGACTTCGATGCCGCTGCCGTACCGGGCGGCCGTGCGGCGGAACAACTCGCCGTCGAGGCTCCGTTCGGTGGCCAGCACCCCCACCACCCCGCTGCGGGTCGCCAGGCAGGCCGGTTTCACGGCCGGCTCCATGCCGACGATGGGCATACCGGCGTATTTTTCGCGCAGGAAGCCGATGGCCGCGGCCGTGGCGGTGTTGCAGGCCACGACGACCATCTTGCAGTCCAGCTCCACGAGCCGCGCCACGGCGGCGTCGGCCAGCGCCTGCACCTCCTCGCGGGGCCGCGAGCCATAGGGGCAGTTGGCGCCGTCGCCGAGGTAGGCGAGCGATTCGCCGGGCAGCGCACGCCGGACCTCGCGCCAGACGGTCAGTCCGCCCAGCCCCGAGTCGTAAATGCCTATGGGTCTGTTGTCAGCCACGGTCGGAGAAAGTTTGCACGATATGTTCGACCAGCTCGTCGTCGGACATCGGGTCGCAGTCGACGACGAGCGAAGCCTGCGCGTAGAACGGTTCGCGGGCCGCCATGTCGCCGCGCATGAAGGCCACCAGCTGTTCGTCGTCGAGACCTTGCAGACGGGGCCGCTTGCGGCGTCCGTAGGGGCTTAACCGCCGGGCGATCTGCTCCGGCGAGCGGCGCAGGTAGACCGTATGCCCGACGGCGTTCATGCACGGCATGTTATCGCGCCACGTGGGCAGCCCGCCCCCCGTGGAGACCACGGCGAAGGAGGCTCCGGCGATCACCTCGTCGAGGACCCGGCGCTCCGCCTCGCGGAAACGCTCCTCGCCCTCGTAACGGAAGACGTCGGCCACGGAGGCGCCTTCGCGCTCCTCGACCAGCGCGTCGGTGTCGATGAAATCGACGCCCAGACGCCGCGCCAGCTTACGTCCGAGGGTGCTCTTGCCGCAGCCCATATATCCGACCAGAAAGAGAGGTTTCATCGCAGGCGGTTCGTTAAAACAGGTTCAGCTGTTCGGGGTCGATCATCTCGCCGGCGTCGCCTTTCGGACGCTCCACCTCGAACTCCACGCCTCCGACGATCGTTCCGGCCGAGGGCTGGCCCGCCGAAGCCTTTCCCGGGGCGGGCTTGGCGCCGAGCGGCTCCTTCAGGGCGGATTTTTCGGAAGCTTTCCCCTCTGCCGCAGCGCGTTGCGCCGCGTCAGCTGAAGCGTCCGTCAGCTGACCGTCGTCAAGCGACTCATCCTCCGAAGGTTCCGGTTCGGGAGGCAGTTCGGGTTCGATCATCCGCAGCCGGTCCACGTCGTAGGTCGTCAGGCGTTTGCCCTTGGCGCGGTGGCTCTTGACGCCCACGAACTCGTCGACGTCGATCACATCCGCGGGCCGCGAGGCGTGCGCCCCCTTGTAGGTGATCTCCAGTTTGGCCCCGGCGCGGTCCGTCACGCAGATGAAATCGGCGTCGGCGTCGAGGAAATCCTGAATCTTGTCCGACATCTCGGCCGTGAAACGCTTCATGTAGTAATACTTCTGGCCGCGGTCGTAGTAACACAGGCTGTAAACCCGGTCGGACTCGTAACGCGCCACGAGGACCGTGTCGTCGGGGAAGTGCTGCATCAGGTCGTAGCCCGTGATGTAGTACTGATTCTTCGAGGTCCAGACGATCAGGCGGTCGTCACCCTTGAACTCGCCGAGCAGCTTGCCGCGCCCGTCGGCGTTCAGCCGGCGGACATCTTCGTCGAACCAGATGTCCTGCCCCCCGAGCGTCGAGGTGCCGCGCTCCTTCAGCACGATCTTGTGGATGCCGTAGCGCGAGAACAGATTGCCCTGGCTCTGGCGCCCCTTGATGGCGAGGGTCGAGAAATCGAGATCGACGATCACCTTCTTTAGGCGCGGACGGGGCTTGAAGTAAACCTTTAGCACCTCGGCCTCACCGTTCGGATTGACAGACATATACAGTATCTCGCTCTTGGCGGTTCCCTTGGTGATGTCGTACTCCTTGTCGCGCGTGATGCCCTTGATGGCGCAGCGCTTCATCATAATCGCACCGTTCTTCCCGTCGCGGTAGAGAACGTTGTAGATCGTGCGGTCGTCGTTGCGCTTGAAGACCCCGATATAATAGATGTTTTTATCGAAGAAGGCCTTGTCCGAAACCTTGGTGATCACGTAACGCCCGTCTTTCGTGAAGACGATCACGTCGTCGATGTCCGAGCAGTCGCAGACGAATTCCGCGTCCTTCATGGATTTGCCGATGCCGAAGAACCCTTCGGCCCGGTCCACGTACAGCTTGGCGTTCGTGACGGCCACCTTCGTCGCCTCGATCGAGTCGAATTCGCGCAACTCGGTGCGACGCTCCCTGCCCTTGCCGTACTTGTCGCGGATGCGCTCGTAGTAGGCCACGGCGTATTCGGTGAGGTGGTCCAGGTCGTACTGCGTCGACTTCAGGTCCTCCTCGATCTGGCGGATCTCGTTGTCGGCCTTCTCGCTGTCGTAACGCGAAATACGGATAAATTTCAGCTCGGTGAGCTTCTGCACGTCTTCAAGCGTCACTTCACGTCGCAGCCGCATCTTGAAGGGTTCCAGACCCTTATCCACGGCGGAATAAGCCTCCTCGCGGCTCTTGCACCCCTCGATCAACTGGTAGAGCCTGTTCTCGATGAAGATGCGTTCGAGCGAGGCGGCGTGCCATGCCTCGCTCAACTCGCCCAGCCGGATTTTCAGCTCCAGCCCCAGCAGCGACTTGGTGTGCTCGGCCGAGCGGCGCAGGATCTCCGAAACCCCGAGGAAGTGCGGCTTCTCGTCCCAGATGACGCACGAGTTCGGGGCGATCGACACCTCGCAGTCGGTGAAGGCGTAGAGCGCGTCGATGGTCTTGTCCGACGACTCGTCGGGCGAGACCTGAATGACGATTTCGACCTTGTCGGCCGTATTGTCGTCGACCTTTCGGATCTTGATCTTGCCCTTGTCGTTGGCCTTGATGATCGAATCCTTGATCGACTCGGTGGTCGTGGTATAGGGAATCTCGGTGATGGCAAGCGTCCGTTTGTCGATCTTCGAAATCTTCGCCCGCACCTTCACCGTGCCGCCGCGAAGGCCGTCGTTATAGCGGCTCACGTCGGCCATGCCGCCCGTCGGGAAATCGGGGTAAAGCTGGAAATCACGTCCCTGGAGGTGCGCAATGGCGGCGTTGATCAGCTCCACGAAGTTGTGGGGCAGGATTTTCGAAGCCAGTCCCACGGCGATGCCGTCGGACCCTTGGGCCAGCAGCAGCGGGAACTTGATGGGCAGCGTCACCGGCTCCTCCTTGCGGCCGTCGTACGACAGCATCCACTCCGTCGTCTTCTTGTTGAAGACCACGTCGAGGGCGAATTTCGAAAGACGCGCCTCGATATAACGGCCCGCGGCGGCCTCGTCGCCCGTGAGGATGTTGCCCCAGTTGCCCTGACAGTCGATCAGCAGGTCCTTCTGCCCCAGCTGCACCAGCGCGTCCTTGATCGACGCGTCGCCGTGCGGGTGGTACTGCATGGTCTGACCCACGAGGTTGGCGACCTTGTTGTAACGGCCGTCGTCGACGACCTTCATCGCATGAAGGATACGCCGCTGGACGGGTTTCAGTCCGTCCTCGACATGCGGCACGGCGCGTTCGAGGATCACGTACGAGGCGTAGTCCAGGAACCAGTTCTTATACATGCCCGTGAGCTTGCGGACGCCGCCCTCCTCCTGCGTCAGGCGGTCGAATTTGCCCGCCTTGGCCGGAGCCTCGGCCACAGGCGTTTCGTCCGTCGCGTCGTCCGCGGTTTCGGGAGTCGAGGCGTCCTCGTTGAGCGCTTCGTCGCGCCCCGTCTTATCGTTCTCTTCCGCCATGAAATCGGAATTTTTAATTTTTAATTCTTAATTTTTAATTAATCGCAAGGTCCTGCTCGACGATGTCCTCCTCGATGCGCAGGTTGTCGATGATGAAGCCCTGACGCTCATACGTATTCTTGCCCATATAAAACTCCAGCAGGTCGTGGATCGGGTCGTCCTTGGTGATGCGGACCTTGTCCAGGCGCATGTTCTCGCCGATGAACTCCTTGAACTCGTCGGGCGAAATCTCGCCCAGACCCTTGAATCGCGTGATCTCGGCGTTCGCGCCGCACCGGGCCACGGCCTTCAGGCGCTCCTCCTCGGAATAGCAGTAGAGCGTCTCCTTCTTGTTGCGCACGCGGAACAGCGGGGTTTGCAGCACGAACAGATGCCCCTGGCGGATCACCTCGGGGAAGAATTGCAGGAAGAAGGTCATCATCAAGAGGCGGATGTGCATGCCGTCGACATCGGCATCGGTGGCGATGACGACCTTGTTGTAGCGCAGGTTGTCCATGTCCTCCTCGATGTTCAGCGCCGCCTGAAGGAGGTTGAACTCCTCGTTCTCGTAGACCACCTTCTTCGTCAGCCCGTAGCAGTTCAGCGGCTTGCCGCGCAGCGAGAAGACCGCCTGCGTACGCACGTCGCGGCTCTTGGTGATGGAGCCCGACGCCGAGTTGCCCTCCGTGATGAAGATCATCGACTGTTCGGCCAGCTCGTTGCGGTCCGTGCGGTGGATCTTGCAGTCGCGCAGTTTCTTGTTGTTCAAGCTCACCTTCTTGGCCGTCTCGCGGGCCTTCTTCTGGATGCCCGAAATCGCCTTGCGCTCCTTCTCGTTCTCGACAATCTTCCGCTGGAGAATCTGCGCCGTCTCGGCGTGCTTGTGCAGGTAGTCGTCGAGGTGCTTGGTGAGGAAGTCGGCCACGAAGTTATTGACCGAGACCCCCGGTTCGACCTCCTTCGAACCGTACTTGGTCTTCATCTGGTTCTCGAAGATCGGGTCGGTGACCTTGATCGAAATGGCCGCGATGATCGACGTGCGGATGTCCGACGGGTCGTAGTCCTTGTGGTAGAACTCCTTGACCGTCTTGGCGACGGCGGCGCGCAGGGCCGTCTGGTGTGTGCCGCCCTGCGTGGTGTGCTGGCCGTTGACGAACGAGTCGTAGCTCTCGCCGTAGCCCGTGCCGTGGGTGATCACCACTTCGATGTCCTCCCCCGTGAGGTGGATGGGCGGGTAGAGCGGGTCCTCGGTCATGTTGTCGTTCACGAGGTCCAGCAGACCGTTTTTCGAAACGTAGCTCTTGCCGTTGAAATTGAGCGTCAGACCCAGGTTCAGGTAGCTGTAATTGCGGATTTTCTGCTCGACGTATTCGAGGTTGTAGGCATATTCGCCGAAAATCTCCTTGTCGACGCGGTACGAGATGAACGTGCCGTTCTTCTCGTTGACGCCGCTCTCCCACCTGTCGCTCACTTCGAGACCCTTGGCGAAGGTCACCGTACGGGCCTCGCCGTCGCGGACCGAACGGGCCGTAAACTCTTCGGAAAGCATGTTCACGGCCTTGACGCCCACGCCGTTCAGGCCCACGGTCTTCTTGAAGGCGTCGCCTCCGTACTTGCCGCCCGTATTCATCTGCCCGACGGCCGCCGCGAGCGACTTGAGGGGGATGCCGCGGCCGTAGTCGCGCACCGTAACGACGTTGTCGGCCAGCGTGATGTCGATCTGCCGGCCCGCGCCCATGATGAATTCGTCGATCGAGTTGTCCACGACCTCCTTGATCAGCACGTAGAGCGCCTCGTCGGGCTGCGAACCGTCGCCCACCACGCCGACGTACATGCCGGGGCGCAGGCGGATGTGCTCCCTCGGCGAGAGGGTCACGATGGCGTCGTCGCCGTAATTGTTTGCGTTCGAGTTGGTATTATTGAGTAAATCTGCCATAACTTAATTAAGGTGAAAAGTGAAAGGTGAAAGGTGAGAAATTAAAAAATCGGCGGGAAGTTCAACGCAACTTTTTTTGAATTTTTCGTGTTCCAACCTTTATTTGCGACATTTCACTTTTGATCTTTCACTTTTAACTTTTCGTTTCTCACTTCTCCCAGCGCCGTGCACATCCGTTCATGCACCTCCTGCATCAGTTCATGCGTCTCCAGCGCGGCGACCCGTTCGGCCGGAACGGGAGACAGCACGCGGACGGTGATCCGGTTGCCCCAGTTGAATGCCAGGTTCTTTTTGATCAGCGTCTTGGTTCCGTCCAGCACCACGGGAAGGATATCCGCGCCGGCCTCCTTGGCCAGCGTGAAGGCCCCGGCCTTGAAGCGGTGGATCTCACCGTCCTTCGAGCGCGTGCCCTCGGGAAAAATCGCCACCGAAGCCCCGCGCGAAATCCACTTTTTCCCGTCGCGGACCAGCTGTTCCAACGCCTCGGCGGCGTGGCCGCGGTCGATGCAGATGTCGCCGTGCAGCAGGAGGAACTGGCCGAAGAAGGGCGTTTTGAAGACCTCGCGCTTCGACACCCAGCGGAAATTGAGCGGAATGTAGTAGAGCGCCGGGATGTCGATCACCGTGTTGTGGTTGATGACGATGACGTAGCGCTTCTTCCGGTCGATCAGTTCGCGGCCGATGACCCGCTGCCGCCAGAAAGGCGGCAGAAAGAAGAAAATCCGCACCAGGATGCGCGACAGTTCATGCACCGTCCGGCGCCCCCGGTCGAAGGGATAGCAGACGACCAGCGCAAGGGCCGACAGAATCATAAAAAGCGTGCACAAAAGCACCAGCAAAAGGTAGTATAAAGCACTTAACATACGATCATCGTTCTATTACAGCATTTGTAAAACAGACTGTCCGAACCCGCGGCCGCGGGCCGCGTCCACAAATCCGGCCCGCCCCGGATTCCAGCCTCCGGGAGGGACCCGGCAAAGGGCGCAGCCGGTTGAAAAAAGCCCGTATCAGACGTCCGGGGACAATTAGCCACATTAATTCAATCTGCAAATTTAGGAATTATTTCCCGGGATTCCTACCCCGCCAGTCGGCGAATTTTCAACAAAATATTCACTGCACCTGTTTTCAGGAGGCGAAAAAGCGGGACCGCGAAAAAAAGTTGCGGAAAAATTTGGTTCGCAGCCGGGGGGGGGTATCTTTACACCCGGAAAACACCCCCGCAAGAACCGCGGGCCTCCATATACATAAGTATCGAAAATTTTCTGAAATTTACAGTACTATGTCTTGCATAGTATAAATATTATTACATATCTTTGCACCGACAAATAAAGTGCAAAACAGAATATTATGAAAAGACTGATCCTCCTTATCGTAACGCTCGCAGCGGCCGCGACCCGGCTCTTTGCGGCGCATCTCTGCCCCTCGACGGGCCGCGTGGTGGACGAACAGGGAAAAGCCGTCGAATACGCAACGGTCGTCCTGCTGAAAGGAACCGAGCAGGTGGCCGGCATGGCCACCGACGCCGAAGGACGTTTCGCGCTGAAAGCAGCTCCCGGCGAATACACGCTTCTGATTCAGTACCTCGGATTCGACCCCGTGAAAAAGCCGGTGCGCGTGGAGCAGGAGAACCATCTGGGCGATTTCGTGATGCGGACCTCGGCGACCGGCATCGAAAGCGTGGAGGTAAAGGCCCGGCTGGTGCGCCGCGAGGCCGACCGGTTCGTGGTCGACGTGGCGAACGCCCCGGCGGCCATCGGCAAGGACGGCATCGAACTGCTGGAACGCGCCCCCGGCGTATGGATCGACGGGGAGAAAATATCAATCAACGGCAAGAGCGGCTCGAAGGTCTACGTCAACGACCGCGAACTGCGCATGGAGCCGGAACAGCTGCTGACCTACCTGCGGTCGCTCCGGGCCGAGGAGATTCAGAAAATAGAGGTCGTGCCCACCTCGGGCGCCGACTACGACGCCGACTCGGCGGGAGGCATCATCCGCATCACGCTCAAAAAACGCCGCGAGAACGGCGTCAACGGCTCGGTGGCGTTCAACACGACGCAGGGAGAGATCGTACACAGGTACAATCCGTCGGCCAACATCAACCTGCATTCGGGCCGCGTGGACTTCTACGCCTCGGCATGGGGATCTTTCGGAAAGGACGAGACCACCACCGGCGAGCAGACGCGCTACGAGGCCGCGGACAAGGAGCTGAACGCACATTCGTCGATGAAAGGCCGCAACCGCAGCCTCGGGGCCAGCGCCGGCGCGGTGGTCGAGATCGACGGCAGGAACAGCGTCGGCGCGGAGTTCGAGTACTGGCGCAACCGGAACGGGGAGCCGAACGACACCTACACGGATTTCCGGAACGCCGGCACGGTGACACGCACGGACAGCCATTTCGACAAACTCGACATCCGCAACAACTACTCGGCGACGTTCAACTACATCCGCAAGATCGACACGCTCGGCTCGACGCTCAAACTCCTTGCCGACTACACGCGCCGCGAAACCGACTCCGAGAACGACAACTTCAGCCGCATGACGGCTCCGGGAGCGACGGCGGATTCGACCTACCGCGACAACACCGAGAGCGTCTACAACATCGCCACGGCGACGCTGGCCCTCGAAAAGAGGTTTTCGCCCCGCTGGACGCTCAAGGCCGGAGCCAAATACACCTACAACGACATGCACAACGACGCGCTCTACGAATACCTCAAGGGCGACGCATGGACGCGCAACGACAACCAGAGCTTCACGATCGACTACACGGAGAACATCGCGGCGGCCTACGCCGTCGCCTCGGCGCAGCTCGGCCGCTGGGGCCTCGTGGCTGGTCTGCGCGGCGAATACACCCACACGACGGGAAAAAGCGTCGGACAGGATTATTTCTCGCTCTTTCCAAACGCCAACGTCTCCTTCGCCCTTTCGAAGGAGAAAGGATGGTCGCTGATCGCCCAATACGCCCGGACCATCGAACGGCCGCGCTTCTGGTGCCTCAACCCCCAGCGGATGCAGATTTCGGACTACACCTACCAGACGGGAAACCCGTCGCTCGACCCGGCGTTCAAGCAGGACGTGAACCTCACGCTGGTGGCCGCCCACAAATACACCCTCACGGCCGGCGTGCAGCTCGTCAGCGGCGAGATTCAGCAGACGATACAGGCCGACCCGGAGAATCCCGACCTGCTGCAACTGGCATGGGTCAACTACGACCGCACCAAAAACTATTACGTCTCGGTCAATCTGCCTTTCCAGCCCGCGAAATGGTGGCAACTGAACGCCAACTTCACCTACATGCGCCACGGTGAGCGCGTCGAGCAGCACGGCGCCGAAACTTTCTACAACTGGGCATTCGGCAGCATCTCGACGACCTTCACGCTCCCGGCTAAATTCTACATCGACCTCTCGTACAACTATCAGAGCCGCATCGACCTGGGCAACTGCTGGGTCGAACCCGACCACCGGTTGCAGGCCGGCGTGAAGAAACGCTTCGGCGACCGGTTCACCGCCTCGTTCTCGGTGCAGAACCTTCTGGACCAGGGACAGGTGATCGGAGCGCACGGCGACGGATTCGTCCGCACGATGAACGCCCGGCAGACGTGGAGCAACCGCTCGTTCCGAATCGGGCTGACCTACAACTTCAAGTCGGGGAAGGCCTTCAAGCGCAAAGCCGTCGAGGCGGGGTCGGCCGACGAAAAGAGCCGGCTGTAACGGTACGAAGACAAACGCGCCGGCGTCGGAGGAGATTCCTCCGGCGCCGGCGCGTTTTTGCAAAATCCGTCAGCGGGTACGGCGGATACGCGGCAGCGGCAGGCGGCGCGCCCAGCGCACGGCCCAGCGCGGCAGGCGCGGACGGGCCATCCACCGGGCCAGGTGCGTGACGGAGGTGGGGATGCGGATTGATTTGCCGGCGATGATGAGCGTCACGGCGACGAGGATCAGCAAAACGCCGGTTCCGATGCGCAGCGTGAACCGCTCGCCGAAGACCGCGACGCCGAAAAACAACGCCGTGACGGGTTCCAGCGCCCCGAGGATCGCCGTGGGCGTGGAGCCGATGCGGCGGATGGCCCCGGCCATCGCGACCAGCGAAACGATCGTCGGGAAAAGCGCCAGCGCAACGGCGTTGACCCACATCAGGGGCGAAGGGACGGGTTGCAGATCGGCACAGCCCCGCAGCCGAACGACATAGACCAGCGAGCCGAAAACCAGACAGTAGAAGGTGAGTTTCTCGGTCGGAAGGTCCTTGAGCGACGAGCGGTTGACGGCGACGATCCAGACCGCATAGGAGAGCGCCGAAAGGAAGACCAGCACGACGCCCGCGAGGTTGAGCGTCGCGCCGTCGCCCCCTTTGTAGAGCAGCGAGATGCCCCCGCACGCCAGGGCGATCGAGACGACCGTGGCGGCGGTGACCCGCTCGCGGAAACCCACGGCCATGATGACCGCGACCATCACCGGATAGACGAACAGGATCGTCGAGGCGATGCCGGCGTCCATGAGGTTGTAACTCTCGAAAAGCAGCAGCGACGAGACGGAGAAGAGCACGCCCATAGCCGCAAGCGGCAGGACGTCGCGCCGCCGCAGGGCGAACGACTGCCGCCGGAACAGCATCAGCGCACCCAGCATCACCACAGCCAGCACATAGCGGTAGAACAGCACGGAATCCACTCCCAGGCCCGCGCCGTAAAGCGGCAGCGCAAAGAGCGGATTCAGTCCGTAGCTGGCCGCGGCTATGGCTCCCAGCACATAACCGCGGGAACGTTCCGAGATCATTTAGAAGGTGACCTGCGGAGCGGCCGCGGCCCCTTCGGCCGACTCGAAATAGGGCTTCTGGCCGAAGCCGAACATCCGCGCGACGAGGTTGGCCGGGAAGCGGCGCACCGAAACGTTGTACTGCTGCGCCGCGGCGTTGAAGTCCTTGCGGGCGACGGCAATGCGGTTCTCGGTCCCTTCGAGCTGGGCCTGCAATTCGAGGAAATTCTGGTTGGCCTTCAGGTCGGGATAGCTCTCCGACACGGCGATCAGGCGGCCCAGCGCGGAGCGCACCTCGGCCTGCGCCCGCTGGAACTGTGCGAGCCGCTCGGGCGTCAGGTCGTCGGCCGAAAGGTTGATCGACGTGGCCCGGGCGCGCGCCTCGGTAACCTCGTTCAAGGTCTGCGTCTCGTGGGCCGCGTAGCCCTTCACGGTGTTGACCAGGTTGGGAATCAGGTCCGCACGCCGCTGGTACTGCGTCTCGACATTGGACCAGGCGCTTTTAAGCCCCTCCTCCCTGTTCACAAAACCGTTATAGGTCGCATAAAAGAAGATCGCCACCACGGCGACTACGCCGATCCAAATCCATTTTTTCATAACAGAAGCTATTTATATATTTAAACTCATTTCGCATCAAACCGCTGCAGTCGCAGCCTCCGGCGCCGTTTACAAGCCAGACCCCGTCCCAAACCCTTCCTTCAGGGGAAGGGCTTGTCGCGACGCAACCGAATTGCAGACGCTTTTCAGCCCAACATGCAACGCCCCGGAACTCTGCACCTTAAACTACCAGCGCGAACCGGCTCCGCCGCCGAAGGAGCCTCCTCCGAAGCCGCCGCCCATGCCGCCGCCCATGCCGCGTCCGAAGCCGCCGCCGATGATCGTGCCGCCCCCGGCCCCGCCGCCGAAATTGTCGTCGCGCAGGTTGCGCGAACGCCGCTTCACGACCGCACCGCAGTTCGGGCAGACATACGTATATTCGACCAGCCGGTAGTTCCGCGTGACGCTCAACACCTGCTGCGACTGCTGTTTCAGCGTCAGCTTACGGCACTTCGGGCAACGGCGGGAGAAATAGTAGTTCGCCAGCACCATGCCCAGCGGGAAGATCACGAAGCCGAAGACGATCGTGAAGATCATCCATGCCGGAAGGTCCTCGTCGGCGTCGCCGCCCAGATCGACCTCGCCGCCTTCGAGGATCGTGGCCGCAGCCCCCACCCCGGCGACCATGCCCGCGCTGTAATCCCCCTCGCGGAAGGCCGGAAGCATATAGTTGAGCTGGATGCGTTTGCAGAGCGCGTCGGGAAGGATGCCTTCGAGGCCGCCGCCCGTGACGAAGCGTATCTCACGCAGGTCCTTCACCAGCAGGATGCCCAGTCCGTTATTGCTTTTGGCCGAGCCTACGCCCCAGCTGCGGAACAGATCGACGGCGAACGAGAACGTATCGCCGCCCGCGATGTCGTCGACGGCGACGACGGCGACCTGCGCGAGGCCCCGCTCACGCAGCGAGGCGCAGACGGAGTCGATATGCGCCACGGCGGCAGGCGACAGGATACCGTCGGGATCGGAGACATAGCGCCGCCGGTCCATACGCTGAACATTGGGAATCTCGTCCGCGCGGTAGGTTCCCGCAAGGGCGGGCAGCGCACAGGCGAGCAGCAGGCAAAGGATCGCAATGTTTCTCATGCGGCAAAGATAAAGAAAATGAAGAATTAAAAATGAAAAATGAAAAATTATAACGCAGACTGCATCACAACGGCCCGAACAGTCGGGCTGCAAAGAGCATTACAACAGCCAATCATTCGCAAATAATAATTTTTAATTCTTAATTCTCAATTTTTAATTACACAATATCCGGTAGCTCCACGGGGCCATATCCTCCTCGACGCGGCCGCGAAGCTCGTAAGGCTCGCCCGTCATGGCGTCGGTGTACATCCCGGCGTAGATGCCCGTATAGTAATCGGCATGGATGGCGTAGGGCGAGAGGTTCATCACCGCAACGACACGGTTGTCAGCCGTCTCGCGGACCAGCGTCATCAGGCAGTCCTCGGCGTTGTTGCGGATCTCGGTCATCGCGCCGCCCCGCTCCCCCGCCGCCAGGGCCGGGTTGTCGTGGCGCAACGCCGTGAGGCGGCGGTAGAACCCGGTGAAAGCGTTGGCCTCGTAACGGGGAATCGGATCGCGGTCGAAGAAGGCGAACGAATGGTCGTAGCCGATCTCCTGCCCGGTGTAGATCAGCGGCAGGCCGCGCGGCACGACGAACGTGAAGACCGCCATGATCTCGCGCGCATCGCCCAATCTGGAAAATTCGGAGCCGTTCCACGAATTCTCGTCATGGTTCGACGTGAACGCCAGCCGCATGGCCGAGTCGGGATAGTCGTCGCGGTCGGCGTAGATGTAGTCGCGCAGAGCCGTGACGCGGGTGCGCTGCCGGGCCACGTCGTTCATCAGGTGGTGCATCCGCCAGGCGTAGCAGGCGTCGAAAGCCCCCTCCTCGAAAAGATTCCGCTCCTCGGCCTCGGCCAGCATGAACAGATCGGGCTTCACACGCCGCAGGCGCAGCGAGGTCTCGTTCCAGAACTCGATGGGAACCAGCATCGCCATGTCGCAGCGGAATCCGTCGACGTCGTGCTGCGTGAGCCAGAACTCCATGGCGTCGGCCTGCGCGCGCCACACGTCGCGGTCGGCGTAGTTGAGTTTGGCGGTGTCGGACCAGTCCCACGGCACGGCGGGACGGCCCGCGGCGTCGCGTTCGTACCACGAGGCGGGCTTTTCGGCGATCCACCGCGCGTCGCGCGCCGTGTGGTTGGCCACCCAGTCGAGCAGGACCCGCATGCCGAGGCGGTGGGCCTCGGCGACGAAGGCGTCGAAGTCGGCCATCGTGCCCAGCTCGGGGTTCACGGCACAGTAGTCGCGGATCGAATAGTAGGAGCCGAGCGAGCCTTTGCGCCCGGCCTCCCCGATCGGATAGACCGGCATGAGCCACACGGCGTCGACGCCGAGGTCTTTGAGGAAAGGCAGTTTTGAAGTTGCCGCGCGCAGCGTGCCTTCGGGCGTGAGCTGGCGCACGTTCATTTCATACAGGACAGCCTGCGGCCAAAAACAATTCATAATTCACAATTCATAATTACCTTGTCCGCGATCAGCCGGCGCACGCCGCGGATTTCAAGTTCGACGGGGGCACCTTCGTTCGCCACCTCGACCGCATTGCGGGTGATCCGGACCGTCAGGACCCGGTCCTGGAAATTGACCTTGAACGAGAGGGACTCCCACGCGGCCGGCAGCTGCGGGTCGAACGACAGCACGCCGTCGCGGACGCGCATGCCCCCGAAACCCTCGACCACCGAGAGCCACGAACCCGCCATCGAAGTGACATGGCAGCCCTCGCGGACCTCGCGGTTGTAGTCGTCGAGGTCCAGGCGCGCCGTGCGCAGGTAGAGTTCGTAGGCCTTGTCCAGATCGCCGATACGCGCGGCGAGGATGGCGTGGACGCAGGGCGAGAGCGACGATTCGTGGACCGTGCGCGCCTCGTAGAAGCGGAAGTTGCGGCGGACGGTGTCGAGGTCGAAATCGTCGCCGAAGAAATAAAGCCCCTGCAACACGTCGGCCTGCTTGATCAGGCACGAGCGCAGGATGCGGTCCCACGACCAGCGCTGGTTGATGGGGCGATCCGCAGGGTCGAGGTCTTTGGCCAACGTCTGCTCCTTGTCCAGATAGCCGTCCTGCTGGAGGAAGATGCCCAGTTCGCGGTCCTCGCCGAAGTACATGCCGTCGGCGATTTCGAGCCACCGCTTCGTCTCGGCCGTCTCGTCGAAACGTCGCTTCGCGCAGATGCGCGCGTAGTCCGCAGGCCGGTTTTCACGCACCCACGCCGCCGACTCGGCGGCATAGCGCATCGACCAGCAGGCGATGTAGGAGGTATACCAGTTGTTGTCGACGTTGTTCTCGTACTCGTTGGGACCCGTGACGCCCAGCATGACATATTTTTGCCGCGCCCCGGACCACGTGATGCGCTGCGCCCAAAAGCGCGCCACGGACAGCAGCACCTCCAGCCCGCAGTCGGCCAAATACGCCGTGTCGCCGGTATAGCGGATGTAGTTGAAAATCGCGTAGGCGACGGCGCCGTTGCGGTGGATCTCCTCGAAGGTGATCTCCCACTCGTTGTGGCACTCCTCGCCGTTGACGGTGACCATCGGGTAGAGCGCCGCACCGTCGCGGAAGCCCAGCTTCGCGGCGTTTTCAATGGCCTTGTCGAGCTGGTTGTAGCGGTAGACGAGCAGTTCGCGGGCGACGGCCCGCCCGGCGGTGGCCAGGTAGAACGGCAGGCAGTAGGCCTCGGTGTCCCAGTAGGTCACGCCGCCGTATTTCTCGCCCGTGAAGCCCTTCGGACCGATATTCAGACGGGTGTCCACCCCGGTATAG
Source organism: Alistipes sp. AF14-19 (assembly GCF_003461645.1). NCBI lineage: Bacteria > Pseudomonadati > Bacteroidota > Bacteroidia > Bacteroidales > Rikenellaceae > Alistipes > Alistipes sp. AF14-19. The sequence continues at coordinate 117,966 of NZ_QTXM01000005.1, read as the reverse complement.
GTTTGCAGCAACATGAAGATGCAGAAGCGGATGCCCTGCTGCGCCCGGGCGTCGCCCCCGATTTCGATGTCGCAGCCGTGCCAGCGGGCGGCCCAGGCGGCCGTCTGCTCTTTGAGCAGGGCCTCGAAGCCCGCCTCCTGTCCCGAAGCCGCGACGCAGCGCGCCGCGGCGATAAGGTCCGCCGGAGCGTGGTTGAGCGACGAGCAGATGCCCGCATATTTATATAAGACGGCGGCGCAGCCCTTTTCACGGCTGACCGCTGCGGTGGCCCGGACCTTCTCGGGGCGGGTTTCGCAATGCCACTCGGCGCCGTCCAGCTCGACGGCCTGCGCCCAGGCCGCCTCGAAACCGCTCTTTTTGGTACGGCTCTGCGTGGCGTCGGCCTCGGTCGAGACCTCCTCCCAGAACTTTTCGTCGTAGTTGGCGTCGGCATTGCGCACGTCGGCGTCGACATAGGGCGAGAAGGTGATCCGGGCCGCCCGGTTGAGCGGCGTGACGGCGTATTTCACGACGCCCAGTTCGCGGCGCGCCAGCGAGAGGAAACGAACCGTCTCGACGGCCACCTCGACGCCGTTTTTCAGCACGACCCTCATGCGGCGCGTCAGCACCGAGCGGCGCATGTCCGTCTCGCGGTAAAAGCTCTTCACCTCCGCGACGGTCGCCAGGTCGAGCGGCTCGCCGTCGACCGCGACATCGACCCCGATCCAGAACGCGGCGTTCGGGACCTTGGCGAAATACTCCGGGTAGCCGTTCTTCCACCACCCCACGCGGGTCTTGTCGGGATAATAGACCCCGCCGATATAATTGCCCTGAAGCGTCTCGCCCGAGTAACGCTCCTCGAAATTGGCCCGGCCGCCCATCACGCCGTTGCCCAGCGCGAAGAGCGACTCGGAAGAGAGCGCCCGCGAAGGGTCGAAGCGATCCTCGACGAGGCGCCAGGGATCGGTTTTTACATATCCGTCGTTCATAATCTATACTCTTTATCGCTCGTTTCACCGCCCCGGCCGCAGCCTTCCGCGGCGTTGCGCCGGGGTTGCAATCAGTCCCGGTCGATCTTCATCGCCAATTGTTCAAACGTAAACCCCGCGAAGGTTTCCAGCCGCATCGTGGCGGCCGAAAGCGACGCACCGCCCCCGACGCCCACCGAACGCATGCCCGCACGCGAAGCAGCCTCGATACCCGCGGCGGCGTCCTCGAAGACCACGCACACGGAAGGCGCGGCGTCCACGGCGGCGGCACCCTTCAGGAAAACCTCGGGATCGGGTTTGGCCCGCGAAACCTCGTTGCCGTCGACCACGGCGTCGAACAGCGGCCGAAGGCCGCACCGGTCGAGGATCGTCCCCGCGTTCTTCGACGCCGAGCCGAGCACCGTCCGCACGCCGCGGCTGCGCACGTCGTGCAAAAACGCCGCCACGCCCGGAAGCACCTCGGCGGGTGTCATTTGCGAAACAAAACGCAGGTAACGCGCATTCTTTTCGGCGGCGAGACGCTCCCTCTCGGCGGCGGAAAAACGCCCCTCAAGTCCTCCGGCGCGCAGGACGATCTCCAGCGACGCCATGCGGCTCACACCCTTGGTCGCTTCGCCCTGCACGGGCGTGAATTCAAAGCCCAGTTCACGAGCCAGCGCGGCCCACGCCAGATAGTGGTAGCGGGCCGTATCGACGACAACTCCGTCCAAATCGAATATGCAGCAGTCTATCATTTTTTGAATTTCGGATACCAAAGATACGATTTTTTTGCAAAAAAAACACGTATCCGGCAACGCATTACCTACATACTTGTAAAATATCACCTTCGAAAAGCGGCTGTTTTTCAGAATTAATTTATATCTTTGCGCACGTAATTACAATCAACGCCTTATTAAAAATGAAGCAACTCTGCCTTCTCATCGGGACAGCGGTCCTCGGCATACTGCTCGTTTCGTGCTCCGCACAGAAGCGCGTATGGTATCTGCAGGACGCCCAGCCCTTCACACCCGAACAAATCGCCGAAAACGGACAGATCCGCATCAAGCCGCTCGACCGGCTGACGATCGTCGTCAACAGCAAGGACCCCGAACTGGCAGTGCCGTTCAACTCGGCGACCTCCTACAATTCGCTCACGGGAACCAACGTCTCCAGCGCGGCAAACTCGCAGGCGCTCCAGATGCGCACCGTCGACGAGAACGGCATGCTCGAAATGCCCGTGATCGGCAAGATCGAATGCAAGGGCAAGACCCGCAGCGAACTGGCCCAGGCCATCGCCAAGAAGATCATCGACGGCGGATATATCAACGACCCCACGGTCAACGTACAGTTCGCCGACATGAAGATTTCGGTCATCGGCGAAGTGGCCCGCCCCGGATTCTACGATGTCACACGCGACAAGGTTTCGATTTTCGACGCTCTGGCGATGGCCGGCGACATGACCGTATACGGCGTGCGTTCGGAGGTGGCCGTGACGCGCGAGGTGGACGGCGTGCGCACGATCGAATACCTCGACCTCACATCGACCGACATCTTCAACTCCCCGGCTTTCTACCTCCAGCAGAACGACGTGGTATACGTGAAACCCAACAAGTACAAGGCGCAGACGGGCGAGATCAGCCAGAACCGCAATTTCTACCTTTCGCTGGTGGGAACGGCGATTTCGGTGGCGACACTCATCGTAACCCTCACCAAATAGCAAGGCTCCATGGCAGAACAACAGATCAATTCACAGATACAGACCAACAACGAAGAACTGACGAACACGATCACCCTGCACGACATCATCCGCATGGTGATCGCCAACTGGTATTGGTTCGTGCTTTCGACCGTATGCTGTCTCTGCGCGGCCTACTACTATCTGGCCAGCACCCCGAAGATTTACAGCCGCACGGCGACCATTCTGGTCAAGGACAGCCGCAAGGGCGGAGACGTGGATCTCACGGCATTCAGCGATCTGGCGGGATTCCAGAACCGCCGCAACGTCGACAACGAAGTATTCATCCTCCAGTCGCGGCGTCTGATGACCAACGTGGTCAAGCAGCTCAACCTGACGGTCAACTATTCGGTGAGCGACGGGCTCCGCCGGCGCGACCTCTACGGCCAGGCCCCGATCGACGTGAAGTTCATCAACGACAACGACAACCAGTCGCTCGCAATGGAGATCACGCCGATCGACGACGACAAAATCCGGTTGAGCGAATTCAAAGACCAGTTCGTCACCAAGCACGAGAGCCGCAGCGTCATCACGGCGGCTTACGGTGACACGATCCCGACTCCCGTGGGTCAGGTCGTGGTGCAGAAGTCGCTCTACATGGCCCCCGACTACATCGGGGTTCCGATCCGCGTGACCAAGAGTTCGCTGGGACGGACCACTAACGCCTACCGCGCAGCCGTGAAAAGCGACGTGGCCAACAAGCAGGCTTCGGTGGTGACCATCTCGATGAACAACACCGTCCCCCGGCGCGCCGAAGACGTGATCAACACGCTGATCGAGGCCTACAACGAAGACGCCATCGAGGACAAGCGCCGCGTGTCGGTCGCCACGGGCAAGTTCATCAAGGCCCGTCTGGACGTTATCGGACGCGAGCTGGGCGACGTGGACCGCAATATCGAGGACATCAAGAAGGACAACCGGATGGTGGACATCACCTCGGAGGCCGCGCGCAGCGTGTCGGAAAGTTCGCGCTACAAGACGGAAGGTCTTTCGCTCGAAAACCAGATCAACGTGGCGGAGTACATTCGCACCTACCTGAACGACCCGAAAAACGTCGGTGAACTGATTCCGGCGATGGCGGCCGCGGGAACCAACACGGCCATCGCCAAGCAAATCGAAGATTACAACTCGGCGATCCTGCGCCGCGAGAAACTGCTGGAGAACAGTTCGGAGCGCAGCCCCGTCATTCAGGACCTCGACAACCTGCTGGCCGCCGTGCGGCGTTCGATCATCTCGTCGCTCGACTCCAACATCTCGACGCTCGAAATCCAGCGCGACGCCATGCGCAAGGAGGAGACGCAGGCCAACATCCGCATCTCGACCATGCCTTCGCAGGAGAAGATCATCCTGGGCATCACGCGCCAGCAGAAGATCAAGGAAGAACTGTTCCTCTACCTGCTGAACAAGCAGGAGGAGAACCAGCTCAACTACGCCGTGGCAGAGAGCAACTCGCGGTCGATCGACTACGCCTACGGCAGCAACGCTCCCGTATCGCCCCGACCGATGATGATTCTGGGCATCGCCCTGATCGTGGGTCTGGCCATTCCCTTCGGCCTGCTCTACCTGATCGGCATGCTCGACACGACCATCCGCGGTCGCAAGGACATCGAGGACAATGTCAACGCCCCGTTCCTGGGCGACATCCCCTACCACGAGGGCGGCGGCAAGGCCGGGATCGTGGTGCGCGAAACGGGCCGCGACGCCCTGTCGGAGGCTTTCCGCATTCTGCGCTCGAACATGACGTTTATGAGCGTCTCGGCCGGAACCGACATCCGCACCATTCTCTTCACCTCGTCGGACCCGCACGCAGGCAAGACCTTCGTGGCGACGAACCTGGCCATGACCCTCGCCATGGCCGGCAAGCGCGTGCTGCTGATCGACCTCGACCTGCGCCGCCATGCCCTGTCGTCCCAGCTGGGCCACAGCAACAGCAAAACCGGCATCACGAGCTATCTCGCAGGAACGGTCTCCGATGTGGAGAGCATGATCCAGAACTCCGGATTCCACCAGAATCTCGACGTGATTTACGCAGGAGTGCAGCCGCCCAACCCGGCGGAGATGCTCCTTTCGGACAAACTCGACAAGCTCATCGCCGAAATGCGCGGCAGATACGATTATGTCTTCCTCGACAGTACGCCCGCCATGTCGGTGGCCGACGCAATTATCACCGACCGGCTTGCGGACCTCTGTATATACATCGTACGCGAGGGTGTGCTCGACCGGCGCCAGCTGCCCGACATCGAGCGGCTCTACCGCGAGAAGAAGCTCCACAACATGTGCATCGTTCTAAACAGCACCCGCGCCCGCCGTCACGGATATGGATACGGGTATGGCTACGGCTACGGTTATGGATACGGCTACGGAGACGATTACAAGGAAGTAAGCTACCGCAAACGCATCAAGCACTTCTTCCGGTCGCTGGCACATAAAGTAAAACGGTAACGATGGCCATTCACGACGCAACAATAGCCATCGACTTCGACGGTACGGTCGTAACGCATGCCTACCCGGAGATCGGTGAGGATGCGGGAGCGGCGCCCGTGCTGAAAGAGCTGACGGACAACGGTTGCCGACTGATCCTCTACTCGATGCGGCATGGAAAACTGCTGGACCGCGCGGTGGAATGGTTCCGCGTCCGGGGCATTCCGCTCTACGCCGTGAACGAAAATCCGTCGCAGAAGCGCTGGACCTCGTCGCCGAAGATTCATGCAGACCTTTACATCGACGACTGCAATCTGGGCTGTCCGCTGCGGTTCGTCGACGGAGAGAAACATCCCGTGGCCGATTGGGCCAAGATCCGCGAGCAGCTCGTCCGGGAAGGTTTTCTGGACTGACGCGCAGAAAGTCGGGGGGGGGCTGACGAAGGCCCAAACCGGATAATAAAAAAGCGAGACTTTGGAATGTCTCGCTTTTTTTGCAGGCGGGCTGGAGCGGCAGAGCGGCAGAGCGGCGGGCAGAAGTATACAGGCGGTGGCAAAAACAGGCAGAGGTAGGCCTATAATGACAGAGACAATAGGAGCTGGCAAGTTCCGGGCATCGCGAAGAACGGGACGGATGGGTAGTACTCGAGTACGTCCCATTCGTCCCGTTCGAGGGAATTACGGAAATGACTGCATCTGAAGCGGAACCGGTTTTTGATTATCGCGGAGCAGATTTTGCCATAACGCAGTTCGGCCCGGACGGGACATACCGAAGTATTTCCCGTTCGGGCCGGACAAGGCAGGGCGAAAGATGCCCGTGAGAATCGAAAACTACGCCCAGAGATTCCGGGGATATTTACCCTCGGCAATCATCTTCTCGATGGCGGCCATCAGCGCGGGTTTGTCCTCCTTGTAGGTGACGCCGTGCCACTGGGCGGCCGAACGCAGCACGCGGAGCGTAGCCGTGCCGTCGCCGATCAGCTTGTTGACCATCGTCGGGATGTAGAACTCCGACTTGATATTGTCCTTGTTGGCCTCGAACCAGACTTTGAAGTACTCCTTCGAGTAGGTGAAGAAGTCGGGCGTGAAGCCGAAGAGGTTCATCGAAACGGGAGTGTCCTCGGCAAGAGGCTCGTCGGCGCCGTTGTCGTGGAAGACGATCCGGCCGTCGGGCATCCGCTCGATCTGCGTCCGCTCGACCATCGACGTGAGGTCGCCTTTCGGATCGACGCCGCAGACGCCGCGCGAAACCGTACCGTTCTCCGAAAGCGTCTTGTTCAGGTCGTAAGCGACCATGCAATAGCTGTTGCGGCTCTCGCCAAGCTGCGCCAGGTAGTCCCCGATGGTCTTATAGGCCTCGGCGCCGTAGAAATCGTCGGCGTTGATCACGGCGAAGGGTTCGTGAACCGCATCGGCTGCCATCATCACGGCGTGGTTCGTACCCCACGGCTTGACACGGCCTTCGGGAACGGCAAGACCTTCGGGCAGGTAGTCGAGTTCCTGGAAAACGAAATCCACGGCGATGCGCCCGCCGAAACGGTCGGCCGAGAAGACCTCGCGGAACTCTTTCTCGAAGGAGTGGCGGATGACGAAGACGACCTTGCCGAAACCGGCGCGGATGGCGTCGTAGACCGAATAGTCGATGATGGCCTCGTTGTTGGGACCGACACCGTCCATCTGTTTGAGCGACCCGTAGCGGGAGCCCATGCCCGCGGCGAGTACCAGTAATGTGGGTTTTACCATGTTATTTTATCTGTTTATGACATTGGTTCAAAACATCCACAAAGGTAAAAAATTAAGCGCGCCCCGCAAAGGATTTATGCAAATTTGCCTATCTTTGTAGGGTTAACAAAGAGAAATCGTACCCGGAGAGATGAAATTTCTGAAAACCATACGGGCATGGTGGCGCGGCCTGTTCCGCAAACGCCGGTTCAACATGCTCAACGCCACGGACAACACCGAAGAGTGGCACATGCACCTCTCGCCGGCGAGTATCCTCGCGGGACTGGTGGCGTTCATGCTGATGCTCTTCATCCTCACGCTGTCGCTGGTGGCGTACTCCCCCATCCTGGAATTCCTGCCCGGATACCGCACCGAGGCCGACCGTTCGCGCGAAAGCCTCGTGCAGAACATCATCCGGCTCGACTCGATGGAGCGCATGATGAACGACATGCTGACCTACAACGAGAACATAGCCCTGATCATGGAGGGACGCACGCCCGTGGCGCGCGTGCTCGCCTCGTCGGACTCGTCGCGCATCAGCAAGGTGCTGGTGATGCCCTCGCACGAAGACTCGCTCCTGCGGGCCCAGATGGAGGGCGACGGCGAATACGCCATCGCCGGACAGGGCGGCTCGCGGCGCAAGGTGCGCGAGGCCATCGAGCTGGCGACGCCCGTCGAGGGAATCATAACCGGAAAATTCGACATCCGGCAGGGAAATTTCGGTGTGAAGATCGCCGCGACCGCCGCCGACCGCATCACGGCCATCGACAACGGCACGGTGGTTCAGAGCCTCTGGACCCCGGAGACGGGTTACATCGTGGTCCTGCAACACGCCGGGAACCTGATCTCGGTCTACAAGAACCTCTCGCAGTCGCTCGTAACGACCGGCCAGACCATCCGTTCGGGCGAACTGATCGGCTACAACGCCGAAGTGCAGGACGGAGAGGTCCGGCTCTTCGAATTTGAACTCTGGAACAACGGCAAACCCGTGGACCCCGAGGGGTACATCGTCTTCTGACAAACGCATGAAACAAAGACTCGCAATACTGGGTTCGACCGGCTCGATCGGCGTGCAGACGCTCGACATCGCCCGCGAAAACCCCGGCCGCTTCGAGGTCCGCGTCCTCACGGCCAACCGCAACTGGGAACGACTGGCCCGGCAGGCCCGGGAATTCGACGCCGACGCGGCGGTGATCGCCGACAAACAGCACTACGCGCAGCTGCGCGACGCACTCGCGGGAACCGACACCAAAGTATATGCCGGAGAGGAGGCCGTGGCGCAGGTCGCGGCCGGAGGCGGCACGGACGTGGTGGTGAACGCCCTGGTGGGCTACGCCGGACTCGCTCCCACGGTGGCGGCCATCGAGGCGGGCAAGAAGCTCGCGCTGGCCAACAAGGAGTCGCTCGTGGTGGGCGGCGCCTGCGTGATGCCGCTGGCCCGGGAGCGGAAAGCCCCGGTGATTCCGATCGACTCGGAACATTCGGCCATCTTCCAGTGTCTCGTGGGCGAGCGCGCCCCGGTCAGAAGGCTGATCGTCACGTGCAGCGGCGGCGCATTCCGCGACTTCCGGGCCGAAGAGCTGGCGAACGTCACGGTGGAGCAGGCCCTGCGCCACCCCCAGTGGGACATGGGCGCGAAGATCACGATCGACTCGTCGACGCTCGTGAACAAGGGGTTCGAGGTGATCGAGGCCCACTGGCTGTTCGGGACCCCGGCGGAACGGATTTCGGTGTTGCTCCACCCGCAGTCGATCATCCATTCGATGGTCGAATTCGAGGACGGCGCGATCAAGGCCCAGCTCGGAACGCCCGACATGCGCCTGCCGATCAGCTTCGCGCTGCTGTACCCCGACCGGGCGAACCGTCCCGGCGAGCGGTTCAACTTCCTGAACCATCCGCAGCTGACCTTCGCCGAAGTGGACCGCGCGAAATACCCGGCGCTCGACATCGCCTACGACTGTCTGCGGCGCGGCGGCACGGCGGCCTGCACGATGAACGGCGCCAACGAGGTGGCCGTGGCGGCGTTCCTCGCCCGCAAATGCGCATGGCTCGACATCGTGCGCGCCATCCGCTACGCGCTGGAGCACGCCGCATTCGTCCCCTCGCCCACCCTGGCCGATTACGCCGAGGCGAACGCCGAAGCCCGCGCGCTGGCGGCGGAGTTCCTACAATTAAAAAATTAAAAATTAAAGCTTGTGGACATTCTTGTAAAAATCATTCAGTTCTTCCTCTGTTTCACCATCCTGATAGGCATTCACGAGATGGGTCACTTCATCATGGCGCGGGTGTTCAAAATCCGCGTCGAGAAATTCTACATCTTCTTCGACCCATGGTTCTCGCTGTTCAAATTCAAACGCGGAAACACCGAGTACGGTCTGGGATGGCTGCCGCTGGGCGGATATGTCAAGATCGCCGGCATGATCGACGAGTCGATGGACACGGAACAGATGAAACAGCCCGTCAAACAGGACGAGTTCCGCGCCAAACCCGCCTGGCAGCGTTTTCTGGTGATGATCGCCGGCGTGGTGATGAACGTCGTGCTGGCCGTGGCCATCTACATCGGCATCTGCTACACGTGGGGCGACACCTATTTCTCGAACGCCGACGCCAAGTGGGGCTACAACTTCAACGAGGCCGGGCACAAACTCGGATTCCACGACGGAGACCGGCTGGTGAGCATCGACGGCGAAGAGGCGGACGACATCAACAAGGTCGTAAACTCGCTGATCATCACCGAAAGCGACCGCAGCGTCGTGGTCGAACGCAACGGACGGCAGGTGGAACTGATCCTCCCGCTCGACGAGCTGATCTCGATGCGCCAGCAGAAGGGATACGAAAATTTTCTCCTGCCCCGCATCCCCTTTCTGATCGACAGCGTCGTAAACCCGACCGTCGCACAGTTGCGGAAGGGAGACGAGATCGTAGCCATCGACAACGTTTCGGGTCTCGACTTTGCGGGCTACGGCCAATACCTGAAGGCGCACGCCGGAGATTCGGTGCTGCTGACAGTCCTGCGGGAAGGGGACATGCTCTTTGAATTCAAAGCGCCCGTCTCGGAGAACGGCACGCTCGGAGTCATCCGCAAGGGCCTCGCGCTGCGCACGCAGAAATATACGTTCCTGGAGGCGATTCCGGCCGGTATTCAAAGGACGGGCAAGGTGATCTCCTCCTACTGGGACCAGCTGAAGATGATCGTGCAGCCCAAAACCAAGATGTACGAGGAGCTGGGCGGATTCATCTCCATCGGCAGCATCTTCCCCTCCACGTGGGACTGGCAGGACTTCTGGATGAAGACCGCCTTCCTGTCGATCATCCTCGCGGTGATGAACATTCTGCCGATCCCGGGACTCGACGGCGGGCACGCGATCTTCACTTTCTGGGAGATGATCTCGGGCCGCAAGGTGAGCGACAAGGTGCTCGAAGCGGCGCAGTATGTCGGACTGATCATCATTCTGTTCCTGCTGCTCTACGCCAACGGCAACGACATTTACCGGTTCTTTATCAAATAAATGCGGAGCCGATGACAAACCGAACTGCGGAAAAAACGGAAGCCTGCGCCGCGGCGCTGCGGAGACACCGTTTCGAGGCCGAGGTGGTGAAGGACGCCGAAGCGGCCTTCGCCCTGATGAAGGCCGTCGTGGAGGCCGAAAACCCGCAACTCGTGTCGTTCGGCGACTCCATGACGATGCGCGGAACGGGCATCGTCGAGTGGCTGCGGAGCAACGGGCGGCTGACGCTGCTCGACGGATTCGACGCCTCGAAGCCCTACGAGGAGCGGCTGGAAATCCGCCGCCGCGCGCTGTTGTCGGACCTTTTCATCACGGGCGTGAACGCCGTGACGGAGCAGGGAACACTGCACTGGCTGGACAAGGTGGGCAACCGCATCGCACCGGTGGCATTCGGTCCCCGAAAGGTGATCATCGTGGCGGGACGCAACAAGATCGTGGCCGACCGCGACGAGGCCGAGGAGCGCATCCGCCGGATCGCCGCCCCGCAGAACGTAGCGCGACACCCCGGATTCCGCACCCCCTGCGCCAAAACGGGCGTCTGCGCGGACTGCAACTCGCAGGACCGCATCTGCAACACCCGGATGGAAATGCTGCGATGCTGGCCCGACAAACGGGTGTTGGTAATACTGATCGACGAAGATTCCGGATTATGATGAAACAACTGAAATACGGCACGACCTGCCTGCTGTTGCTGGCAGCCGCCTGCGGAGACGATTCCGACGCATTTTACACGGCGGTTTATCCCGTCGTGCGCGTCGAGGCCGAAATCACCCTTCCGGACCCCGAACCGGGCCCAACCGATCCCACCGACCCCACTGATCCCACCGATCCAACAGACCCAACAGACCCAACAGACCCAACAGACCCAACAGACCCAACAGACCCCACGAACCCCACCGATCCCACGGAACCGGAGACGAAGGCTGGGGAAAACGAAACGGACCCCGTGGTCGAACGGATCAGGGAGGAGATCGAAGCGGCGGCTCCCGTGAAGGCGGGCGGAAGCTACGTGCTGGAATTCACCAAATACAACGGCGGGCGCCTCCGGATCAGACAGACGGCGGAGGCGGACCGGGTGCGGGGCGTCTTCTTCAAGGACCCGGGCGCAACCGACATCCTCGTCTACTGTCCGGAACCGGCGATGAAGTACACCTGCGTCGTCTCGGCCTACAAGGCCGAGGACGGCACGAGCAAGACCCTCCTGACGGTCGACCTGACCGAAGAGTACCAAGCTCTCTACCCCGAAGCCGGAATCACGAAGGCCGTGCGCCGGGAGTACACCTCGGCAAACGCAAAATAGGAGGACGTATGGCAAAGGTCAAAAAGGCATTTTTCTGCAAAAACTGCGGGTTCGAAGCCCCGAAATGGCTGGGACGCTGCCCCTCGTGCGGCGAATGGAACACGTTCGCCGAGGAGATCATCGCCCGCGAGAGCGGTTCGGTCCCGGCGGTCGCGGCGGGTCCCCTGCCCGCGGCGAAGCCTCAGCGCGTGAGGGACATCCGCGAAAGCGAGCACGTCCGCCTCGATCTGGGAAACGCCGAGGTAAACCGCGTGTTGGGCGGCGGGATGGTCCCGGGGTCGCTGGTCCTCGTGGGCGGCGAGCCGGGAATCGGCAAATCGACCCTCTCGCTGCAAATCGCGCTGGCGGCGAACGGACTGAAAACCCTCTACGTCTCGGGCGAGGAGTCGGCCGAGCAGATCAAGATGCGCGCCGCGCGCATCGGCATCGGCAACGACGAGTGCCTGATCTATCCCGAAACGCTGCTGGAAAACATCGTGGCGCAGATCGCCGAGCACCGTCCCGACCTGGTGGTGATCGACTCGATACAGACGATTTACACCGACCTCCTGGACTCGTCGGCGGGAAGCGTGTCGCAGATCCGCGAATGCGCGGCGACGCTTCTGAAATACGCCAAATCGACCGGAACGTCGATCTTCATCATCGGCCACATCACCAAGGACGGCTCGATAGCCGGTCCCAAGATACTCGAACACATCGTCGACGTGGTGTTGCAGTTCGAGGGCGACAGCAACAACATCTACCGCATCCTGCGGGGTATCAAGAACCGGTTCGGAGCGACGTTCGAAATCGGGGTCTTCGAGATGCTCGACGCCGGACTGCGGGGGGTTGACAATCCGTCGGAAATCCTGCTGACGCACTATGAGGAGCCGTTGAGCGGCATCGCCGTGGGGGCATCGGCCGACGGCGTGAGGCCCTACCTGATCGAGGTGCAGGCGCTGGTGAGCGGTGCGGCGTACGGCACGCCCCAGCGTTCGACGACCGGATACGACGCACGGCGCATGAACATGCTGCTGGCCGTGCTGGAGAAGCGCGTGGGGATGAAGATGTTCCAGAAAGACGTTTTCCTGAATTTCGCGGGCGGATTCAAGGTCGCGGACCCGGGGCTGGACCTCGCGGTCGTGGCGGCGGTGATCTCGTCCTACTACGACCGTCCCGTGGCCGAGGGGGTCTGCTGCGCCGGCGAAATAGGCCTGTCGGGCGAAGTGCGCCCCGCGCCCCGCACCGAACAGCGCATCAGCGAGGCCGCAAGGCTCGGATTCAGGCGCATCATCGTGTCGGGCTATCTGGCCAAAGGCGGCAAGCGTCCCAAAGGCATCGAGGTAGTCCCGATAAACAGCGTCGACCAGCTCCCGAAGGCGCTTTTCACAGAATAGGCCGACATCAAAAACAACAGATAAGGAAAGGAGCGGCTTCTGGCAGTCGCGGCCGGAAGATTTTCGATTCGCCTCGGGTGAATCGGCAGGCCGCAGCTCCGCCCTGCGGAGCCGCTCGTAACAGCCCTTCGAGCGGACCACCGCGAGCTGCCGCCTGAAAACGCGACAGAAGTTCCGGAGAGCGAATCTTCCGACCTCGCATGGGCTTCCGGCCGGATTGCCGCCGGTATGGAATGGATTTTGCTTTTTCCCCGGTAAAAGGGAAGAAAATGCAAAAGAGAATAGTCGTACTGGGCGGCGTGGGATTCATCGGCTCCCACCTGTGCCTGCGTCTGTTGAACGACGGGCACGAAGTCTTCTGCGTGGACATACGCGACACCGCCGATTCGCCGCTGCTGCGCGACATGCCGCCGCACCCGGAATTCCGGTACGTCCGCCACAACATCGTCAACGCATTCGGCATCCGCTGCGACGAGATTTACAACCTCGCGGCGCCCTCGCGCGTGCGCTACAACAAGGCGCTGCCCGTCGAGTCGCTCAAGGTCAGCATACTGGGGTCGATAAACGCCCTCGACACGGCCCGTTCGGAGCACGCACGCATCCTCTACGCATCCACCGGAGACATCTACGGCACGGGATACCGCGACACCTCGGTCGAGGCGGCGGACGGTTGTCCGACACACCGCACCCTCGCCGAAGGCAAACGGGCCGGGGAGGCCCTGCACCGCGCCTACCAGTATGAATTCGGGGTCGACGCACGCATCGCGCGCATCTTCAACACCTACGGCAGCGGCGCCGACCTGATGGACCAGCGCGAGGTGATGAAGATGATCGTGGCGGCGTTGCAGAACCGCGACATTCCGATCAACGGCAGCGGCGAGCAGCTGCGGACCTTCTGCTGGGTGGAAGACGTGGTCGACGGACTGGTGCGGCTGATGGAGGCCCCGCCGGCCGAGACGACGCGCACGGCCAATTTCGGCAGCAGTCACGAGGTGACGATCCGCTCGCTGGCCGAGAAGATCATCGCCCTGACGGGCAGCAGCTCGCACATCGTCCACGCCGAAGCGCGCATCGACGACATACGCCGCCGCACGCCCGACATCTCGGCGACACGGCGCGAACTGGACTGGGCGCCCCGCACACCGCTCATCGAAGGCCTGCGGCGCACGATCAGCTACGTCGAAAAGGAACTTGCGGAGAAGAACTATGCGGGAATATCGTGGGTGGAAATAAACTGATCGGAAGATATGACCATGACGGACTTTGACAAGATCATCTGGCGGGACGCGCTGACGTTCGTAGACTTCTTCGCCACCTGGTGCGGGCCGTGCCGGATGATGATGCCGGCCATCGACAAGTTTCGGGAGCGGATGAACGGCCGCGTCGACGTCTACAAAGCGGACATCGACGACCCCTCGATGCGTGAAATCATACGGCGCTACAACATCATGTCGGTCCCGACACTGATGTTTTTCTGCCGCGGAGAGGTATTGTGGCGCGAGAGCGGCCGCGTGGGGTACGAACACCTGATCAACGTGCTGAACGAACTCGAAAAGCGCGAACAGGTGATGCAGCCCTAAACCTCCAGTCGCCAGGCCAGCTCCTCGTGGACGCAGGCTTCGGCAGGGAGCTGACCCAGAGAGCCGGCCGCGCGGAGAACCGCCTGCCGGTTCTCTTCGTTTCGCGTCCCGAGGGCCGTGAACAGCGCCACGGCGCCATGAGCCAGCAGGTGCGCTTCCGGGATGCTGGCCGCAGCGGCCCCGTGCACGACGGCCGCAGCCGGAACGGCCCACGCCGGAGAAGGATGCGGAACGCGGGCCGCGGCCATCAGGGCCGCATACTGCCGCAGCCACCCGGCATCGGGCGCAATCCACGCCGCGAACAGTTCGGGGAACGCCCCGATGCGGCTCAACAGCGCGAAGGCGGCCTCCGCGGCGATTTCAGAATTGAGAAGCCCGTCGCCCCAGAAGGCGAACTCCCCGGGCGTAAGGCGCGCCGGATCGGCGATGTGCAGCGCGGCAAGGCGCAGGCAGCGGACATCCTGCCGCCAGAGGTATTTGGCGAAATCGTGATCGGCGGCCTCGGCACGCGCCAGCGTGCGGAGCGTCGGCAGGCTCACGCCGTAATTCAGGCCGCAGGGTGCGCCGTAGAAGCGCATCGAATCGGCAACAGCGCCGTTGCGCTCGCGGCGGAATGCCCCGAGCAGCGCCGCCATGCGGGAGGTGAAATCCATCGGAAGATTATTTGCGGCGCGGCAGGGCGACGTTGATCGTACGGCCGAATTCGAAAACAGGAAGCACGGCGCGGGCATACTCGCGGCCTCCCGAGACGACGATGCAGGTCGAGGGATCGGCCACGCGGCACGCCACGACCTGCGTCTCCTTCGGACCGGCCTCGAGGTCGCTCTTCGCGACGCCCGAAGGTTCGATCTGCAACAGCACGATGTCGCCCGAAAGGTCCGTGTCGGGAAGCAGTCCGGCCGCAGGGCTGAAGCGGCAGACGATATACTGTTTCTTGTCGGCCTGCGGGCAGACCACGTAGCGGCGGGTCTCGGTCGAGACGATCCGCTTGCCGAGGAACAGCTCCAGATAGCTCTGCTCCAGACGGTCGATCTCCTCCAGCGCGGCCTTCAGGCCCTCGCCGAAGACGTTCTCGCCCGCTTCGCCCGTGACCAGCTCGATGCGGTGGCGGCGCAGCGAGAAGATTTGCGCGGCGGCGGTGCGCGCGGCGTCCTCCAGCGCGGGCGTCGTCATGTCAGTCTTGTCCGGCTGCAAGCGCGCGAACTCGTTTTCGGAGGCGGTGTGCGACAGCACGCGGGTCGAGGCCGGAGCCGGAGCCGCGGCATTGAGGTAGGTGTCGCCGTCGAGCAGGGCGATCTGCGCCCCGGTGACGCTCCACACGGTCTTGTCGGTGAGCGGAGCGCGCACCCCGAGGTATTTCTGCGCATAACGCGCATAGGGTCCGCTCAAGGTGACGTCGTGTTCGACGGTGACGTCGACGGCAAGGATCGTGCGCGGCTGGGCGACGGTAAGGCCGCCGGCGGTTTCGTTCGCGCCCTGAAGGGAGATGTATGGGTTCTGGGCCGAGACGCCGCCCGAAAGCAGCAGGGCAAATGCCAAAAGTCTGAATTTCATGGTCCGAAAATTTTATTGCGGTTTCACAAATGTAGCTTATTTTCGCGTGCCGTCAAAATTTCAGGTAAAAATCACGGGTCAGGGCGCGGTATTCGGGCGTGTAGCATTCGTGCTCTCCCGTGCCGACGACCAGTTCCGAGACCTCGGGCACGGCGGCGGAACAATCGGCGGGAGGGTCGGCGGGGCGGTCGGCGGAACAATCGGCGGGAGGGGCGGCGGGGCGGTCGGCGCGGACGAACTCCATCAGCGCCCGTTTGGCCGGGCGGCGGGGCGTGGTGCGCACGTCGGTGCGGCGCACGAGGGCCAGTCGCCCGGCACAGACCGCGAGGAAACGCTCCGCTTCGGCCGTGGGAAGGATGACGGCAAACCGGCCTCCGGGAGCCAGCAGGCGGAGGACGGCGTCGCGCAGGTCGCCGAACGGCAGGTGCACGGCATGGCGGGCCGCGGTGCGTCCCCCGTCGGGGCAGGTGAGCGAGTCGACGAAAAACGGCGGGTTGGAGACGATCAGATCGAACGGCTCCGGGGTCTCGAACTCCTGCACGGGGCATTGAGCGAACGCCACCCTGCCGCTCCAGGGCGAAGCGGCGGCGTTCTCGCGGGCCTGCCCGACATCGTCGATGTCGACGCCCGTGACATGCGCCTCCAGGGCGCGCTGGGCCAGCATCAGGGCGATCAGCCCCGTGCCCGTGCCGATGTCGAGCATCCGCCGGTCCTGCGGCCGCACCGCGGCCCATGCACCCAGCAGAACGCCGTCGGTCCCGACCTTCATCGGGCAGCGGTCCTGACGGACCGTGAATTGTTTAAACCGAAACCCGCTTAAGAAGCGGGATTTATGAGTATTATTCATTGTTCATTCAAATAGCCGTCCATGCCTGCGCCGAACAGTGAGAAATCGTACCGCGCAGGATCCTCCGCATCGAATGCGCGCAGGGCGTCCGTCAACTCCTCGACGGCCCGCCAGTCGTTCTGGCGGCGGCCAAGCAGTCCCAGCGCACGCGCCGTCTCGCCGACATGGACGTCCAGCGGCAGGTAGAGGGCCGACATCGGGATACGCCGCCACAGACCGAAATCGACACCCCGGTCGTCGCGGCGCACCATCCACCGCAGATACATGCACAGCCGCTTGCAGGCCGCGCCGCGCTCGACGGACGAAACATGCTTCTCGCAGCGCGGAGCGTGCTCCCCGGCGAAAAACTCGCGCCGGAAGTCGGCCAGCACGGCGGGCATGCTCTGCGCGGCCTCATAGCGCGTCTCGAAGAAATTCCCGATGCCGCCGTGACGCTCCTCCATACGCCGCAGGGCCAGCACGAAATCGCGCAGGTCCCCGCCGTTGAACGTGCGGTGGACGTAGGACGAAAGCAGCGCCAGTTCGCGCTGCGAGGCGTTGCGCACGAAATCCGCCGGAGCGTCGTCCATGAAGTGCATCATGCGGTGGCCACTGCGGACAATGGCCTTACGGTTGCCCCAGGCGATGGTCGCGGAGAAAAATCCCGCGATCTCGCGGTCGGCGCGGTCCGTATAGCGGTGCGGTACCGAAATCGGATCGTCGGCGATGAAGTCGGGGCTGTTGTATTTGTCGTGGAGCGCGTCGAGCAGCTCCTTCAGATCGGTGTTCGTCATGGCGTGCGGAGCATTCGGAGCAAGACATCGGTTTGCGGGATGCCGTAACCCAGTTCGCAGCCGGGAGCTGCGGCCCGCGTGCCGGAAGCGTGCAGCAGTCCGATGAGTTCGCCGCGTTCCATAGGACGGTATTCGAGCAGGCAGGCGCAAAGCCCCGCGATAACCGGCGTCGAAAACGAAGTTCCCAACGGCGAGGCTCCGGCGACGAAATCGGGCTTCACATAGCCGACATCTTCGCGTCCGACACCACTGGAGCGGGAGCGGGAAACACCGTCGGAATCGCACGAACCGACCGTGATGACCTGCCGGACATCGGCCGGAAAGGAGACATTGCGCCACGCCTTGTCGCCCTCGTTGCCGGCGCTCTGCACGAAAACGAGTCCGGGGCGCGCCGTGAGCAGGCTGTCGAGGTAGCGCGAGAGCGTCGAGGTGCAGCCGTCGAGCATCGCGGGCGTATAGCCGCTGAAATCGTCGAACGTCGTATAGCCCAACGACGAGGAGATCACGTCGACGTCATGCGCCAGGAGCCACTCGATGCCGCGGATCAGCTGCCGCTCCTCGGCGCGAGGCTCCACTTCGGCACGGTCGGTTTTCGCAAGATAATACTCCGCACCCCATGCCAGCCCGCGGATCGTATCGCCCGAACGGCCTCCGAGGTTGGTGCAGACCCTTGTGCCGTGGTCTGTGGCGTCGTCGAAGAATGCCGTCTCGTCGCCGCCCGTGAAATCGCGCCAGGCGGCGACGTGCAGCCCCCGCGTCCAGCGGTCGGTGCGGAAGCCCCCGAAACCCGCGTCCAGCACCCCGATGCGGACGCCCCGTCCGGAGAGGTTCAGCGAATCGAACGCCCGGGACATCGTCTGCCCCACGGCGCGCGAATAGGTCCGGGAGTAGTCCGAGGTCCACGCCCCGCGCACCTCGCGCACGAGGTCCCACGCACCGTAGGCGGCAAGAGCCGGAAGAAGCAGCCAAAGCAGTTTTTTCATGTTACCGGACCGTTTCGCAGCCGAGGATCAGACCGTCGGACATGGTGATCTTCCGGTCGGCCATTGCGGCGAGGTTTTCGTCGTGGGTGACGATCACGACGGTCTGGCCGAGCCGTTCGCGCAGGTCGAAGAACAGGCGATGGATCTCGTCGCGGTTGTGCGAGTCGAGGTTGCCCGAGGGTTCGTCGGCCAGCAACACGGCGGGCGAATTGACCAGCGCACGGGCGATGGCCACGCGCTGCTGCTCGCCGCCCGAAAGCTGTCCGGGCTTGTGGTCGCGCCGCGCCGCGAGGCCCATCATGTCGAGCAGTTCGGCGGCACGGCGTTCGACATCGACGCGCGGACGCCGGCCGATCAGCCCCGGAATGCAGACGTTCTCGAAAGCCGTGAACTCCGCAAGCAGGTGGTGGAACTGGAACACGAAGCCGATGCGCTCGTTGCGGAACTGCGACAAGGCCCGATCGCCCAAGGCCGAGACATCGCGGCCGTCGATCTCCACGCGCCCGCCGTCGGGACGCGACAGCGTGCCGATGATCTGCAAAAGCGTGGTCTTGCCAGCGCCGCTGGCCCCCACGATGGAGACCACCTCGCCCTGCGCCACGTCGAGCGAAACGCCTTTCAGCACCTCCAGCGTGCCGAAACTCTTGTGTATGTCGGTAGCCCGTATCATTGGCGGAACATATTGAACAGTTTGACCGTGTCCACAGCTTCCCGCACGTCATGGACGCGGAGTATCGCCGCACCCTGGCGCAGGCACTCCCAGCCCAGGGCAACGGTTCCGGCGAGCGATTCGGCTGGAGTGGCGTCGAGGACCTTATAGATCATCGACTTGCGCGAAAGCCCCGCCAGCACCGGGTAACCCAGCGCGCAGAGGCGGTGCAGACCCGCGAGCAATTCGTAGTTCTGCTCCGTGGTCTTGGCGAAGCCGAAGCCGGGGTCGAGGATGATGTTTTCACGCCGGATGCCCGCGGCGAGCATCTCGTCGGTGCGGCGGCGGAAATAGCCGACGACCTCGGTGACGATGTCGCGCCGGTAGTCGGTCTGCGACTGCATGGTTTTCGGATCGCCCTTCATGTGCATGGCGATGTAGGGTACGCCGCAGTCCGCAACGACGGAGAGCATCGCAGGGTCGAGTTCCCCGGCCGAAATGTCGTTGACGACGAGCGGCCCGAACGTTTCGACAGCCTTCGCCGCGACTTCGCTGCGGAACGTGTCGACCGAGACGGTCATGCCGGGCGCCAGCCGACGCACGGTCCCGACGCCCAGCCGGACGCGACGCCACTCCTCGTCGGCGGGGACTTCGTCGGCCCCGGGACGCGAGGAGTAGCCCCCGACGTCGATCAGCTGCGCCCCTTCGGACACGGCTTCGCGGACGCGGCGCTCGACGGATTCGGCCTCCGGAGTGCGGCTGCCGGCATAGAAAGAATCGGGGGTGACGTTAAGAATCGCCATCACCTGCGGCGAGGAAAAATCAATGTTCATGGGCTTCATGGCTGAAAATTCGGTGCAATTCCGCGACAGCGGGTTCAAGGTCGGATTCGAGGATGTTGACAAGGGTGTAGTCGGCCTTCGCGCTCAACGTATCGTCGTCCGTCTGGGCGGCGATACGGAGGCGGACCTCCCCGGGTGTGCGCCCGTCGCGGCGGCAGGTGCGTTCGATGCGCAGCGCCTCGGGGGCGAGGACGGCAACCGTGCGGTCGACGCAGGCATCGAACCCCGCATCGAAAAGAAGGGCGCTTTCGAGGATCACGTAGTCGCCCTCCTGCTGTTCGGCCCACGCCGCGAAATCGGCCCGGACGGCCGGGTGGACGATGGCGTTCAGGTCGGCGAGGGCCTGCGCCTCGGAGAAGACCCGCCCGGCAAGGTAGGTACGGTTCAAGGTCCCGTCCGCATAGGCTTCGGCCCCGAAACGGTCCGTGATGCGCCGGCGCAGCTCCGCATCCTCCGTCATCAGCCGTTTGGCCCCGGCATCGGAGTCATAGACCGCGACGCCCAAACGCGCGAAAAGACGGCAAACGGTGCTTTTGCCGCTGCCGATGCCGCCTGTGATTCCGACCTTCATCATGGGTTACGGGGAACGTCGATTTCGGGAATGTCCCCGATGGAAATGATCTTGATGTCGCTGAACCGCGGCGCAAGGGCGTTTTGCAGCGACTGGGGGTCGATGATGAGTTTACCCTCGTGCCCCTCCTCATACGAACGCTTCGTCTTGAGTTCCGCAAGCGGAATGCGCAGCGTCTTGTTCATGTAGACCCGGTAGCCGAAAAGGTTCGTACCGACGCCCTCGACCACGCAGGTAACCTCGAAAGGCTGTCCGTCGACACTCACCCTCACGGTCTGCTCGGTGGTGTACGTATAGCTCAATTTCGCGATATACCAAAGGATGAACGACGCGACGAGCAGCGCCAGAAAAACCGGCGACACGTAGCGGTGCATCCATTTCAACCAATTTTCCATCATGGGAACCTATAATATCCGTATGACAAAGATAGTGCAAGGCGGGGCAATATCAAATTTATTTTGCACATTGCCGAGCCGCAGCCTGCCCAAGCGGGCGTCTGCTTGCCCGCAAAGATAGTGCAAGCCGGCCGCAATGCCAAATTTATTTGAAAAAACGGACCGCACCTCTCGGTGCGGTCCGTTTTTGTCGGATCGGGAGTCTATCCATTACTTCTCCACGTCGGTCTTGGCGCGCTTCGTCATCAGATCGTAAGCGATCGGCGTCGCGAGGAAGATCGTGGCGGCCGTACCTACGACCACGCCGATGATCAGCGCGAAGATGAAGCCGCGGATCGTCTCGCCGCCGAAGAAGAAGATGGCCAGCAGCGTCACGAGCGTCGTGCCCGAGGTGTTGATCGTACGCGACAGCGTCGAGTTGATGGCGTTGTTCACGGTCTCCTTCAGGTTGCGCTTCGGGTAGAGACCCAGGTACTCGCGGATTCGGTCGAAGACGACCACCGTGTCGTTGATGGCATAGCCGATGATCGTCAGGATCGCGGCGATGAACGCCTGGTTGACCTCGAGGTTGAAGGGCAGCAGACCGTAGAACATCGAGAAGATGCCGATGATCAGCAGGGCGTTGAAGGCCAGGGCCGCCGTGGCGCCCGAAGCCCACTGCCAGCGCTTGAAGCGGAACGTAATATAGAGACCGATGGCGATGAGCGAGAAGAGCACCGAATAGATGGCGTTCCACGTCATGTCCTTGGCGATCGAGGGACCGATCTTGTCGGCCGTCAGGATACCGTTGGCGTCGGTCTGCGTATTGCGGAACTGCTCGAAGGTGATGTCATACGAGTAGAGCGGTTTCAGAGCGTCGTAGATGATCTGCTCGACCTCCGAGGTAGCCTCGTCCGACGTGTCGTCGTAGCGATACTGGGTCACGATGCGCATCTGGTTCTCCTTGCCGTACTGCTTCACCTCGGAACTGATCGACGAAGCGTCGGCATCGGCGAACTGCGAGAAAGCCTTCTCCACATTCTGACGAACCTCTTCAGCCGAAACGGGCTTGTCGAAACGGATCACGTAAGCGCGGCCGCCCGTGAACTCGGCGCCGAGGTTCAGACCGCGGGCGAAGAACGAAACGCACGACAGAACCATCAGGGCAACGGCGATGCCGTAAGCCAGTTTGCGCTTGGCGATGAAGTCGACGCGCGTGTTATTGAGGAAGTTCTCCGACCAGCGGCGCGAGAAGGTGATGTGACCCCATTTGCCGACGATCCACTCGATCAGCAGGCGCGTGATGAAGATGGCGCAGAAGAACGAGGTGATGATACCGATGATCAGCGTCGTGGCGAAGCCCTGAACCGGACCGTTGCCGAAGATGAACAGCACGATACCCGTGATGATCGTCGTCAGGTTACCGTCGATGATGGCCGAATAGGCCTTCGAGAAACCGTCCTTGATGGCCAGCGAAAGACCCTTGCCGCCGCGAAGCTCCTCCTTGATACGTTCGTAGATGATCACGTTCGCATCGACGGCCATACCCATCGTCAGCACGATACCCGCGATACCCGGAAGGGTCAGCACGGCGCCGAACGACACCAAAACGCCCATCAGCAGGAAGACGTTCGTGAGCAGCGCGACGTCGGACATCCAGCCCGCCGTCTTGTAGAACAGACCCATGTAGAGCAGCACGAGGATGAAGGCGATCACGAACGAGATCATACCGGCGTTGATCGACTCCTGGCCCAGCGAAGGACCTACGACCGTATCCTGGATGATCTTGGCCGGAGCGGGAACCTTACCCGAATTGAGCACGTTGGCCAGGTCCTTGGCCTCCTGGATGGTGAAATCGCCGGTGATCTGCGACTGTCCCTTGTCGATCTTCGAGTTGACGCGGGGAGCCGAATAGACGTAGCCGTCGAGAACGATGGCGATGCACTTGCCGATATTTTCGCCCGTCATGCGCGACCACTCCTGCGTACCTTCGGCGTTCATGGTCATCGAAACCTCGGCCGTGGCGCCGCGCTGGGCGTACTGCTCGGTGGCTTCCGTAACGACCGAACCGTCGAGCGGAGCCTTGCCGTCGGGCGTAGAAACCTTGATGGCGTAGAGGTAGAAACGACCGTCGATCTTGTCGTCGCCCTTGACGCCCCACTTGAACATGATGTCGGCGGGGAACAGCTCGCGGACGGCCGGCTGGGCGAGGTACTCGTTGACGGCTGCCATGTCGGCCTTGTAAGCGGCTCCGATGGAGGCGCCGCCTGCGAAGCGGGGATTGAGGACTGCAAAGAGCGGGTTCTGCGAGTGGTCGAAGTTGCCTTCCTGAACGGCGGTCTCGGCCGTGGCGGTCGAATCGGCGGCGCCGACCTCGGCGATCAGGCCCTCGGCCTCGACGGCGGGAGTCCCGGCGGCAACGGCAGCCTCGGCGGCAGCGGTCTCGGGCGCAGCGGCGGGAGCCTGCGCCAGTTCGGCCTTGATGAGTTTGTCGGCAGCGGAAAGCGCGGGGAAGATCTCATTGGCGTCGTAGGTGGTCCAGAACTCCAGCGAAGCGGTTCCCTGCAACAGGTCGCGGACGCGCTGCGGCTCCTTCACGCCCGGAAGCTCGACCAGAATGCGGTGCGAGTTCGGGAGGCGCAGGATGTTGGGCTGCGTAACGCCGAAGTGGTCGATACGGCTGCGAAGCACGTTGAACGATGCGCCGATGGCAGCCTCGGTCTCCTTCTTGAGGATCTTCTCGACGTCGGCGTCCGAGCTTTCGAGCGTGATGTCCTTGCGGTCGGGGCTTACGAAAAGCTCGGCGATGGGACGGCCGTTCGAAAGGCGCGAATACGCCTTCACGAAGTCGGAAATATAGTCGGTCGAAGAGCCTTGCTTCATCGCCTCGTTGGCCACGCCGATCGCCTCGATGAAAGCCGGGTCGTTCTGGCTGTCGCCGGCCAAAGCCTTCACGACATCCTCGACCTGCACCTCCAGCATGACGTTCATACCGCCCTTGAGGTCCAGACCCAGGTTCAGCTCCTTCTCCTTACACTCCTTGTAGGTGAACTTGCGGAAGCCCAGGTTGTAAACCGGCAGGTTCTGCACCGAATCGAGGTAATGCTGTTCGGCCTCGCCCTGCTGGTCGAGGGGGAACTGCGCGGCATAAGCGGCCGCCTGCTTCTCTACGCCACGCGTCTTGAACGTAAACGAGAGCTGATAAACACACGCGAGAGCCAGCAGGACCGCAATGAGTTTAATAAAACCTTTACTTTGCATTTGAGTGAAAAATAGTTATTGTTATTTGTTGTAATTATTGTCATTACGCACAATAGCACGCAAAGATAGAAAAATAAAGTGAAAAGTGAAAGGTGAAAGGTGAAAAGTAGTGCGCCGGCGCAAAAAAATCCGTATTTTTGGAGCCGTATGATAAAATACACGGAATACAAATACCACCTCGCGGCGTTGTTCACGGTGACCGTATGGGGCGCGACGTTCGTTTCGACGAAGGTCCTGATCGCCAACTCGCTGACTCCGGCGGAAATTTTCCTGCTCCGGTTCGCGATGGCATACGTCTGCATCCTGCCCTTCGCCCGCGGACGCATGTGGGCCGCGAACCTGCGCGACGAACTGCTGCTGGCGGCCGCGGGGCTGAGCGGAGGGTCGCTCTATTTCCTTACCGAAAACATGGCTCTGGAGTACGCCCCGGCCTCGAACGTTTCGCTGATCGTCTGCACGGCGCCCGTGTGGACCGCCGTGGTGATGAGCCTCTTCTATCGCGGCGAGCGGATGTCGCGGCGGCAGATCGCAGGCTCGACGCTGGCATTCGCGGGGATGGTGCTCGTGGTACTCAACGGGCATTTCGTGCTCCGCCTCTCGCCGCGGGGCGACATGCTGGCGCTCTCGGCGGCGATGCTATGGATGGTTTATTCGCTGGTGATCAAACGCCTCGGAGGCCGCTACCCCGCTATCTTCATCACCCGGAAAGTCTTTTTCTACGGACTCGTGACGATCCTCCCGGTCTTTGCGTTCCGGCCTTTCGGCGCGGACTGGGAGGTGCTGTCGCGGCCCGTCGTGTGGGGCAACCTGCTCTTTCTGGGCGTCGTGGCCTCGATGCTCTGCTACGTGCTCTGGAACGCCGCGATGCATCGTCTGGGAGCCGTCAGGACAACCAACTACATCTATTTCAACCCGCTGGTGACGATCGTCGCGGCGGCACTCTGCATCGGCGAGCGGATCACCCTCGCCGCTTTGGCCGGAGCGGCGCTGATCCTCTACGGAATGTGGCGGGCGGAGCGGGCCTAATGCACCATCTTCAGGCCGACGATGCCGACGAAGACCAGCGACAGGAAGAACATCCGCCAGAAGGTCACGGCGTCGTGGAAGAAAACGATGCCGAGGACCACGGTTCCCACGCCCCCGATACCGGTCCAGATCATGTAGGCCGTACCCATCGGGATCGTCCTCTGGGCCACGTAGAGCAGCCAGCCGCTCACGCCCATAGACACGACCGAAAGGGCCAGAAAAAGAAAATGGTAACGCGGGCAGAGGTTCGCAAGTTTGAACCCCAGCGGCCACCCCATCTCGAAAAGTCCTGCCAGAATCAGATACAGCCAAGCCATCGGAAACGATTTTTACGGACGAAGATAGCAAATTTTACATCCCGGGCAAAATAAAGAGCGCGACTCCCGCAGGAATCGCGCCCTTTCGCGTCGAATTAATTCTTAATTTTTAATTGGCGAAGCCCTACTTCACCTCTTCGAACTCCACATCCTCGGGCTGCCCGTCGCCGCCGCCCTGCTGGCCGCCGGCGTTCGACTGCGACTGCTGACCGGCATCGGCTCCGGGCTGTGCGCCCTGCTGTGCCTGCTGCTGCGCGTAGATGTCCTGCGAAGCGGCCTGCCATGCGGCGTTAAGCTCGGCCATCGCCGTGTCGATGGCGGCCACGTCGGCGTTCTTGTGCGCCTCCTTCAGCTTGCCGAGCGCCGTCTCGATGGCGGCCTTCTTGTCGGCGGGAAGTTTCTCGCCGTACTCCTTGAGCTGCTTCTCGGTGGTGAAGATGTTCGAGTCGGCGGCGTTGATCTTGTCGATGCGCTCCTTCTCGGCCTTGTCCTTCTCCTCGTTGGCCTTGGCCTCGTCGCGCATGCGCTGGATCTCCTGCTCGGTAAGGCCCGAGGAGGCCTCGATGCGGATCTTCTGCTCCTTGCCCGTGCCCTTGTCCTTGGCCGAAACGTTCAGGATGCCGTTGGCGTCGATGTCGAACGTAACCTCGATCTGCGGAACGCCGCGCGGTGCGGCGGGAATGCCGTCGAGGTGGAAGCGGCCGATCGACTTGTTGTCGCGGGCCAGCGGACGCTCGCCCTGGCAGACGTTGATCTCCACCGAAGGCTGGTTGTCGGCAGCCGTCGAGAAGGTCTCCGACTTGCGCGTCGGGATCGTCGTGTTGGCGTCGATGAGTTTGGTCATCACACCGCCCAGGGTCTCGATACCCAGCGACAGCGGCGTAACGTCGAGCAGCAGCACGTCCTTCACCTCGCCCGTGAGCACACCGCCCTGAATGGCGGCGCCGATGGCCACGACCTCGTCGGGGTTGACCGAACGGTTCGGGGTCTTGCCGAAGAACTCCTCGACGATCTTCTGGATCGCGGGAATACGCGTCGAACCGCCCACGAGGATCACCTCGCTGATCTGCGAGGCGTCCAGACCCGCGTCACGAAGCGCCAGCTTGCAAGGCTCGATGGTCTTGCGGATCAGGTGGTCGCACAGCTGCTCGAACTTGGCGCGCGTGAGCGTCATCACCAGGTGCTGCGGAATGCCGTTGACAGGCATGATATACGGCAGGTTGATCTCCGTGGTGGTCGAGGACGACAGTTCGATCTTCGCCTTCTCGGCGGCCTCCTTCAGACGCTGCAAGGCCATCGGGTCCTGACGCAGGTCGATCTGGTGCTCGGCCTTGAACGACTCGGCCATGTAGTCGATCAGCACGTGGTCGAAGTCATCGCCTCCGAGGTGCGTATCGCCGTTGGTGGACTTCACCTCGAAAACGCCGTCGCCCAGTTCGAGGATCGAAATATCGAACGTTCCGCCGCCCAGGTCGTACACGGCGATCTTCTGGTCGCTGGACTTCTTGTCGAGGCCGTAGGCCAATGCGGCGGCCGTCGGCTCGTTGATGATGCGGCGGACCTTCAGACCGGCGATCTCGCCCGCCTCCTTCGTAGCCTGACGCTGCGAGTCGGAGAAGTAGGCCGGAACCGTGATCACGGCCTCCGAAACCTCCTGGCCCAGGTAATCCTCGGCCGTCTTCTTCATCTTCTGGAGGATGATGGCCGAAATCTCCTGCGGGGTGTACTGACGTCCGTCGATGTCCACGCGCGGGGTGTTGTTGTCGCCCTTGACGATGGCATAGGGAGCGCGCGCGATGTCGGCCGAAACCTTGTCGTAGGTCTCACCCATGAAACGCTTGATCGAGAAGACCGTGCGCTTGGGGTTGGTGATCGCCTGACGCTTCGCGGGGTCGCCGACCTTACGCTCGCCGTCGGCCGTGAAAGCCACGACCGAAGGGGTCGTGCGGTGTCCCTCGGAGTTGGGGATTACAACAGGCTCGTTGCCCTCCATCACTGCCACGCAGGAGTTCGTGGTTCCTAAATCAATACCGATAATCTTTGCCATAATAGTAATATGTTTTAATTGTTTATTTTTCGGTTGCGTATCCGCCGGTCCGGGCTTTTTCCGACTCCGGCCGCCGGTTACGCCCTCGAACCGAACAAAGGTCGTGCCGATCGGCAATCCCTGCCAAATTGTCAGCCCGATGGCAGAAAAATGCCGTGCAACGTCATGGCGCACGGCATTTTGTCACCCGCCTGAAAAGCGGTTTTTGAGGGGCGCGGCGCACTCGGGGGTGTTCGCAGTCCGGCGACTTGCGTTTTTTGCCGCTTTTTGGTCAGCGGTTAACCGCGGTCTCCGCCCGCGGAAACTTATGTACTTTTTGACCGCAAAAAGTACCAAAAACTCCCCGGCAGATGCCTCCGCCTACTTCGTCCCGGCTAACGTTCGAACCGGGCGCCTATTCGGGGGGGCGCACGCGCCCCGGCCCCGTTTCTTGCCACTTTTAGCCGGGCCTTCGTTTCACGGCTCCGGCATCGGGCCGGAGTCGTTCGCCGCGTCCCGCGGCGGGAAGGATGCGTCCGGGACAAGCAGAAAGCACAGAAGCCTACGATCGCCCCTGGAAGCGGGTTTCAACCGCCGCATTATCGCTTGGAGCGGAAGAAGAACAACCGACAGCCCGCGTGCCCGGAGCGGGAGGCTGTAAAGGCTTGATCTTACTGCGCCCGCTCAACGCGGGCCGGAGGTTGTTCCCGCGAAAAGCGACATGCGGATGGTTTTGGTACTTTTGCCATCAAAAGTACAGAGAAAGCCGCGACGATGTCGCGGGTGTTTTGTACCTTTTTTCCGCAAAAAGGTACCCAAAAACTCCCCGGCAGATGCCTCCGCCTACTTCGTCCCGGCTAACGTTCGAAACGGGGGCCTATTCGCGGGGGCGCACGCGCCCCGGCCCCGTTTCTTGCCACTTTTAGCCGGGCCTTCGTTTCACGGCTACGGCATCGGGCCGGAATCGTTCGCCGCGTTCCGCGGCGGGAAGGATGCGTCCGGGACAAGCAGAAAGCACAGAAGCCTACGATCGCCCCCAAGGGGGGGGGCTGGGGAGAACGCAACGGCAGCAAAAAACCCGCAGGTTGCCGGGCTGCAAACAACCCGCGCCGCTCAAGCGGACGCTCCCAAGGGCTGGGGCGAACGAAAAGACTAAAAGGACCCGCCGTCGCCGGACTGCGAAGATCTTTGCCACCAAAAGGCAGCGATACCCCGCGGGCGAGGACCGCGGAATGTTTCATGTACTCTCGGTGACAAAAGCACAAACAAAAAGGCCTGCAAAACGCAGGCCCTTCTTCCGGCGGATGCCGGACAAATCGCTATAACTCCGTTACTGCTCGCTCAAGATGCGCATTGCAACATCGAGAATCGTCGTATCGTCCAACGTAACGACACCCCCGTCCGGTCCCGGTTCGAAGTGCACGCCGACGCACTCCTTCGATTCGTGCTTACCGCCGAAGTAATTGCGGACAGTGTCTACGTCGATTCCTAACTCATCTGCAATGCGCTGCGAGCTGCCGCTGGGCAACCGGTCCTTGATACGGCGCAACTCGTTAAATGTGATAATCATATCCGTTGAATTTTTGGTTGATGGTTCTACACAACTAAATTAATACAATTTTACGGAACTGCAAAATTTCTGCCTGAAAAAGTGTAATAAAAATGCAACGCGAAAGAAAAGAAGCGAAAGTCCCCTGTTCCAAAACAAAAGCCCCCGCCGAAGCGGGGACTTTTCAGATTTCACGGTGCATTCCACACCGCCGGAAAAGCGGATCATTCGCCGTCAGGCTCGATGTAGATCTGGAAAATCAGCGGCGAGAAGGACGGAATGTCGGTATAGACCTCGGTCGTGGTTACGGTCTCGCCCGAATCGTAATTGCCGCCGTAGCCCCCGTAATAACCGCCGTAATAGCCGTAGTTGCCCAGACCGCCGTAGCCGTAGTAATCGTTGTAATAACCGCCGTAATAGCCGTTATTGCCGTAATACATCTGCGAATAGTTCAGGTAGTTCAGGTAATCGTAATAGCTCGACGTGTAGCCGTTCGAGGAGGTCGACGTACTCGAACCGCCGCTCTTGCCCGTCGTGCCGTAGGCATTGGTCGACGTGGTGACCAGCGTCGCCCACTGCCCGTATTTCAGATGCGGGACGATGTAATAGAACGCGGTTATCAGATCGGGATTCTGCACGTCGTACGAGTGCGCCGAACCGGTTTTGCGCACCTCGCCGTAGATGATCTGCTTCACCTCGTCGATGTTCGTGTCGAAGATGAACCCGTCGAGGAAACGGCCGATATACCAGATCTTGGCCGTACCTTCCATGCCGACCGAATCGGCGTCGAGGTCCGCAACGCCCTTGTAGGCTTCGTAGTCGTCGCCCTCGCCGTGGAAACGCTTCACGAGCGCCTCGGCGATCTTCTTCTCCAGATCGGAGCCGTTGTAGGGTTCGAACCCGACGTTATACGGCTCGTTGCGTTCGCTGCCGACGGGAAACGAGAAGGTGAACCTGTCGCCGGCAAGTTCCTTGGCCGGGTCGTAGCGCACGTCGACATAGAGCTGCGCCACGGTATCGCAGGCGCTCACCCACCGCTCGGCACGGTTGTAGGGATGTTTCGCATCCTCGGGATCGGTCGGGCGTTTCTCCGAATCGTCCTCGCCGTCCTTGGTGAACATCACCATTCCGCCGTTGGCCTCGCAGAAGGCGTCCACCAAGGAGCCTTCGGCCTCCAGCGGGTTCTTCACCGTATCGCAGATCTCCATATCGACGATGAGCGGACGCTTGGCGCTCAAGTCGAACTGCCCCTCGTAGCCGCCGTCGCCCTCCACGCCGTTGCCGACGATGCGCGAGGGAAGGTAGAGCCGCACCCTGGAGCCTTCGCGCAGCAGGAACTCGGGATCGACTCCCTTGCCGGCGGCATAGTCCGGATCGAGGTGCAGCGTATTGCGCATGGCCAGGAAAGTGCCCTCCATCAGGCTCGTATTCTCCGTGCCGCAGTAGCGGTAGAAGGGAACGTAGTGGGTGTATTTGGTGAACGTGCCGAGCTGGCGGGCTTCATTGGCACGGCGCGTAAGCACGATGTTGCCGCTCAAATCGCGGCCCGAGAAGTCGAACTTCACCCAGCAGGCAGTGTCGTTCACCGGCTTGGCGTCGGGATTCCCGGCAGCGAGGATTTCGACGTAATAGCCGCCTTCGGGCTGGTAATTTTTCAGCAGCTCCCGGCGGTTCTGCGTCATCCACGCCTCAAGGGCCTGGTTCTCGAATTTGTCATACGACTCGGTCTGCTCCTTGGCGCAGGATGTCAGCAGCATGATGCCGGCTGCCGAGAGGTAGAGAAAACGGGTGATCAACTTCATATCTTGTTATACAATTCTATAAATTCGGTGTTCTGTCTATTCGTCGTACTCCACGCTTTCGACCGTGAAAAACCACGCGACGGGGCTTTCTCTCGGAATCGTGCTCACATATTTGTCCCCGTAAGCCATATTGTAGGTCATGTAGGCTTCGACGACGTCGCCTTCGCGACAACCAAGTAACGCATGCCGCAGCCCGTTTAGTATGTCGCCGCGCATATCGAGCGTCAGCGGTTCGAACGACCACGCTCCGGGCGTCAGCCCCATGTCCTCGTAGGCCTGCTGCAAGGCGGGATCGTTCGAGTAGAACGGAAAGGTCGAATCGGTGATGTTCGAGAAGGCGAAGACGTAGGCCCGGAAGGTGATGGTCGCTTTCGCGGCGGCGGTGACCTCCGGAAGCTCGCTCCGCCCGTCCCGGTAGAAATTGTCGATATACCGGTAAACCGTGCTGCCCGACATGGTGTAGAACCGCTGCTGGCTCCCGGTCTCGACCTGCGACTCCGGGATCAGCGCCGGGGAGTGCGTCCTCTCAAGATACGAGACGATCTTCTGGCGCTGTTCGGGAAGGATGTCCTCCTCCTCCGAGCAACCGCAGAACAGCAGGGGCAGGGCGAAAATCAATGTGGCGAATATTCGTTTCATCGGCATATAATCGTGCAAATTTACAAAAACAATCCGATTTACGAACAAGAAACGTAAAAAATCGCCCGCTTTGCATGCGGGCGTACTTGAAAAGATCAGAAAAACCGGCTATCCCTTTTTCCGGTAATAGTCCTTGTGCGGGTCCTTAAGCCGCTGCAACCTGCGCTGCTTCCACACGATAACGATGGCTGTCAGCACAATAGCCGCGACAAAGAAGCCGAACAGAATCAAAATGAATCCAAGCGGAATGTCTTCCATAGAGGCGAATTAAAATGAGGCGTTTTGTTAGGCGACGCAAATATAAGACAAAATAGATCCAAAACAAAATGCCGGGAGACTTTCAGACCTATTTTCCAAAAGTTTACGGTTTCCGACCACACATGCGGCATATCCGCACTTCCGGAATGGCGGATTCAGAGTTTTTTCAACGCCATTCGGATCAGCTCCTCGACCGGAGCCGCGGGAGATTCGCGCAGAACGCCCCGCAGAACCTTCTCGGCCGGGGCGCGGGCGAAGCCCAGCATGGACAGCGCCGCAAGGGCCTCGTCGAAGCTCCCGCCCGCCCCGGGCTGCGCCCCTCCGTCGTCGGCGCCCGGCGCCATGAGCTTGCCGCTCAACTCGACGATGATCTTCTGCGCCGTCTTGAGGCCCAGCCCCTTGACGTTTTTCAGCAGCACGGCGTTGCCCGCCGTGATGATTCCCTGCAACTCGCGCGGCGAATAAGTCGAAAGGATCATACGCGCCGTGTTGCCGCCCACGCCCGAAACGCTGATCAGCAGGCGGAACAACTCGCGCTCGGCCTTGGTCGAGAAGCCGTAGAGCAGCTGCGCATCCTCGCGCACGACGTAATGGACGTAGAGCCGGGTCTCGGTCTCGTGTTCGATCGCGGAGTAGGTTTCGAGCGAAATATGGAGGTAGTAGCCCACCCCGCCGACGTCGATAACTGCGTAAGCGGGAGCCACTTCGGCGACTGTGCCCTTGATGTATTCGTACATGTGTTTCAAATTTTGCTGCGGGTTGGGCAAAAGTAAAGATTTTTTTTTACCTTTGTGTCTCAAATGCTGAATAATTAACTAAACAAACCAAAAAACGATATGAAAAAAACTCTCTTTCCGGCGCTGGCTGCGGCTCTCGTCCTCGCGGCCTGCGGCACGAAGACCACCGGGCAGGCCGAAGTTGCGGCCGAGGCGGCGGCGCAGCAGGTTGTTTCGAGCGACATCGCATACGTTCAGGTCGAAGCCGTGCTGGCCCAGTGCGACCTCTACAAGAACGAAGGCGTAGCGCTTCAGGAGAAGACCGAGAAGGCGCAGAAGAGCTGGGCGCAGCGCGAACAGAACCTCCAGGCCGAAGCCGCCCAGTTGCAGCAGAAGTACGAAAAGGGACTGATCACCTCGCGCGACGCGCAGGCACAGCAGGAGAGCATCCAGAAGAAGGTGGCCTCCTACCAGAGCAACGCCCAGAAGGAGGCCCAGACGCTCGACGAGGAGAACTACGTGTTCACCAACCGCGCCCAGGACCTGCTGCACCGCGCCGTGCAGGAGATCAACAGCGGCAAGAAGTACAAACTGATCCTCAACGCCTCGGCGCTGATCGACGCGGACACGACGCTCAACATCACCCCCGCCGTGCTGGCGAAGGTCAACGAGCTGTATGCCGCCGACAAAAAGGCCGAGAAGAAGTAGCCCCGCCCGCGAAAAACAAAAAAACCGGCTTCCCCGCACGGCGGAAGTCGGTATTTTTTATATCTTGGGCGTCGTAACGACACTGTCGGAAAGTCGCGGCGTTTTGCCGAATCGCATGCGGTCCGGTTTTGCAGCGGCCCAACTTTTTCGTATCTTTGTGCGATAACTGAAACCTGATAAATTTTCTGATACACGATGGGATTCGTTCCGTTCACATTCGTCGACCTGATAGACATCATTCTGGTGGCCGTGATCATGTACTGGATTTACCGCATGACCAAGGGAACCAATGCGCCGTACATTCTCTCGGGAATCATTGCCGTCTACCTGCTGTGGGTGGTCGTCCGGGCGCTGAACATGGAGCTGCTGTCGACGATCCTCGGACAGCTGATCTCGGTGGGAGCCATCGCGCTGATCATCGTCTTCCAGCCCGAACTGCGGCGCTTCCTGCAGATGATCGGCATGCGCCAGAAACATTTCAACTTCATCACCCGCATCTTCTCGACGGGCGAGGACACCGTGCAGACCAACGTCGTGCCGATCGTCACGGCCTGCCGCGAGATGTCCGAGACGAAGACCGGGGCGCTCATCGTCATCGGTCAGCAGAGCGACCTGCGGCTGATCGCCGAAGGCGGCATCGCCCTCGACGCCAAGGTGTCGACGTCGCTGATCAAGAACATCTTCTTCAAGAACGCCCCGCTGCACGACGGCGCGGCGCTGATCGAGGGCGACCGGATCGTGGCGGCCAAGTGCATCCTCCCGGTGACGCAGAGCGACGTGCCCAAGTCGTTCGGCACGCGGCACCGCGCGGCGATCGGCATGAGCGAGATTTCGGACGCCATCATCGTCGTCGTCTCGGAGGAGACGGGCGACATCTCGATCGCACAGGGCGGCGAAATCCGCCTGAACATCGACCCCGTGCGGTTGCAGCAGACCCTGCAACGCTACCTGACGATCAACACGCGCAAACGCTCGAAAAAGGAGGTCGCCGAATAAGCGGCACCGGATTCAGGGGCGGCAGAAGGTTTCCGGACCGGCCATTCCGTTCCGCGCTTCCGCAACACTCCCCGAACACCCAAAATAAGCAAGTATGCTTTACCCGTCCCGAACGGCCCGCCTCGCACTGCGCGCATGGCGGGAGGAAGACCAGCCGGCTTTCGCCGCCATGAACGCCGACGAGCGGGTCATGGAGTATTTCCCCGCGACGCTCACCGCCGAAGAGTCGGCCGACCTGCTCGACCGCATCCGCGACGAGTTTTCGACCGAAGGATTCGGTCCGTATGCCGTCGAACGTCTTTCGGACGGAGAGCTGCTGGGATTCACCGGACTGCACCGCGTGACGTTCTCCGGCGGGCTGGAGGGCCAGGTCGAGATACTCTGGCGGCTGCGGCACGACGCCTGGGGCCAGGGTTACGCCACTGAGGCGGCCCGGGCATGCATCGCACACGCCGCGAAACTCGGCATTCCGGAACTGGTCGCCTTCACGTTCGTCGGAAACGGGCGTTCCCGGCGCGTGATGCAGAAGCTCGGCATGACGTGCGTCGGAGAGTTCGACCACCCCGCCCTGCCCGAGGGGCATCCCCTGCGCAGGCACGCCCTCTATCGCATCCGGACCGAACAATGAAAAAGTCCGCGACCTGTCAGAGGTCGCGGACTTCTCCTTTCCGGCTGCGGAATCATTTCAACTCGAATTCCACCGTGCCGCGAATATCGTCCGACGCGGCGCCCACATAGGCCGTGAACGCGCCCGGCTCGGCCACCCACGCACCCTTTGCGTCGTCGTAGTACTGCAACATCCCGGGGGTGATCTCGAAAGTCACGGTCCGCGTCTGCCCGGGATTCAGCGAAACTTTCTGAAAACCTTTCAGCTCCTTCACGGGACGCGGCAGCGACGACTGCTCGTCGCCGATGTAAAGCTGCACGACCTCGGCGCCCGCACGGTCGCCCGTGTTGGTCACGTCGGCCGAAATACGGATGCTGCCGTTCGGGGCGAGCGTCGTACGGTCGGCCTTCACGTTGCCGACGGCGAAGGCGGTGTAGCTCAACCCGTGGCCGAAGGCGAACAGCGGCTTGAGCTGCTCCTTGTCGTGCCAGCGGTAACCGACGAAGATGCTCTCGTTATACTTCACCTTGTCCGCGCCCGGGTATTCGCCCAGCGCATGCGCGCCGTTGTCCTCCAGCCGCACGGGGAACGTGAAGGGCAGCTTGCCCGAAGGGTTCACCGCACCGAACACCACGTCGGCAAGCGCATTGCCCGCCTCGGAACCCGAGAACCACGCCTCCAGCACCGCCGGAACACGGTCGATCCACGGCATCGCCACGGCGTTGCCCGAGACGATCACCACCGCCAGATTGGGATTGGCTTCGGCCAGCGCCCCGATCACTTTGTCCTGCGCATACGGCAGGCCGTATTGCAGGCGGTCGTCGCCTTCGCAGTCCTGGTGGTTGCTCTTGTTCAGCCCCCCGACGAAGATCACCGCGTCGGCCTTGCGGGCCGCGGCCGCGGCATCGGCGATCAGCTGCGCCTCGGAACGGCTCTCGCTCAAATCCTGCCCGGTCTTCACCCCGTTGTAGTCGCCCGTCACGTCGCCGACGTAGCCGCGTTCGTAGATCACCTCGGCTTTGCCGGCCGCAGCGGCGCGGATGCCTTCGAGCGGCGTATATTCGTGCCGCACCTTGAGCGACGAGGAGCCGCCGCCCACGGTCATCATCTTGATCGCATTCTCGCCCACGACGGCGATGGTCTTCGCACGCCCGAGGTCGATGGGCAGCACCCCGCCCTCGTTTTTCAGCAGCACCATGCCCTCGCCGGCGATACGGCGCGCAGCGGCCAGATGTTCGGGCGAATTGAGCGACCCGAACGGTTTGCGGGTGTTCATCGCCGTGCGGAAAATCAGCCGCAGCACCCGGCGCGCCTTGTCGTCGAGCGTCGCCGTCGAAGCCTCGCCCTTGCGGAGCATATCGAGGTAGGGGGCGGCGAGGTAATAGTTGTCGTAGGCGTTGCTGGCACCCCAGCTCAAACCGTCGGTCCACGAACCGAACTCCATGTCGAGACCGTTCTCGGCGGCCTGCTTCGTGTCGTGCGTGCCGCCCCAGTCGGAGACGACCACGCCGTCGAAGGCCCAGTCGCGTTTCAGAATGTCGTTCAGCAGGTAGCGGTTGTGGCAGCAATGCTCTCCCTTGTATTTATTGTAGGCGCCCATGACGGCCCATGCGCCGCCCTCCTGAACGGCGGCTTTAAACGCCGGGAGATAGATCTCGTTCAACGCACGGTCGTCGACCTCGACGTCGATGCCGTGGCGGTGGGTCTCCTGGTTATTGAGTGCGAAATGTTTCACGCAGGCGGCAACGCCGTTCTTCTGCACCTCCTCGATGTAGGGAACGACCATCCGCGAGGAGAGGTAGGGGTCCTCGCCCATGTACTCGAAATTGCGGCCGTTGAGCGGCGTGCGGTAGATGTTCACGCCGGGTCCCAGCAGGATGTCCTTCTCGCGGTAGCGCGCCTCCTCGCCGATGGATTTGCCATACAGCGCCGACATTTCGGGATTCCACGTCGCGGCAAGGCACGTCAGCGCCGGGAAAGCCGTGCAGGAGTCGTTCGTCCAGCCGGCCTGATCCCATTCGTCCCACAGGACCTCGGGGCGGATGCCGTGAGGGCCGTCGGTGCACCACACCTCGGGAATGCCCAGGCGCGGAACGCCCGCCGACGAGAATTTCGACTGCGCATGCAGGATGGCGACCTTCTCTTCGAGGGTCATGCGCGAAAGGGCGTCTTCGACCCGCTTTTCGATCGGCTGCGACTCGTCGAGGTAGACGGCGACGCTGCCCTGCGGCCCCGGCCCGCCTCCGCAGGCGACCGCCGCCAGGGCGCACAGCCCGGCGAGACTCTTCAACAGAATTTTATTTTTCATGTCTGGAATGGATTAGTGCATATTCACAAACGGAGTGCACAGTCGAGAGGCCGCGCACTCCGTTTGCAAAATTAACGATTATTTCTTAACCAGCGACAAAACGGGGTTGTCTTTTCCCGCCGTCACGTCGAGTGTCAGACGATAGGTCGCGCCCTCCTCAAGGGTGACTCCCGAGGCGATCTCGATGTTGCCGTCCCCGGCGATCGAGAAGAACGCCTCGGCGCCCGGCGCCAGCGTGAAGGCTCCCAGACCGTCCCAGCCGCGGTTCCGGAAGAACTTGCCGCTCCAGCCGCTCACGCGGAAACGCTGTCCGAGGGTCGTGCTGCCTTCCAGACCCGCCTGGGCCGTCATCGTGTAGATGCCGGGAGCGGATTCGGGCACGCAGACGCCCTTTTCGGTGGTCCAGCCCGGTTCGTTCACGGCCGCGGGCGAACCGATGCCGTAGCCGATGAAATAAACCGCCCCGTGGCCGTCGTCGCTCAACGTGGCAAGCCCCGAGCCGTCGGCGTTGAGCACCAGCGCATCAATCACCCGGGTCGCCAGATTGGCCGTGATGCGGTATTTGCCCGTGACGGGGACCAGCTTGACGCTCGTCGCGGAGGCCGCCTCGAAGAAGTCGGGATTGATCCACGCCGGCGTGAAGGCGTCGGCGCCGCCCAGCGTCAGCGTCTGGCCCTGCGTCAGGTCGAGGTCCAGCTGGTAGTTGTCCACGTCGAGCTGGGCCATCGGCGTTCCGTTGACGGTGATGTCGGCGGGCGGAAGCTCCTGCTCGCCCACTTTCTCGACGGTCAGCACCGCGGCCATCGTGCCGCCTGAAACGTCGATCGTGAAGCGGTAGATACCGCCCAAGTCGAGCGTCTTGCCCTCGGCAAGCCCCAAGTTGCCACCGTCGGAAATCTCGATCAAATCGCTGGTAGTGGTCAGGACCCCGTAGGGATTGGCAAACGAGGCATCCGTCTTACCCAGGAATTCGCCCTTGTCCCAGTCCTTCGGCCAGAAGAACTTGAAGTCGAAGTTCGAAGCGTTGATCGAAACGCCGGCCACCAGCGAGATCTGGAATTTCTTGTCCGCAACGCGAGCCAGACACAAGCCCGTGGAGCCCATATCCCAACCGTCGCCGTTCTTGATGACGGGTTTGCCGATACCGGCTCCGACCGTCCAGATCGCATTGCCCGAACCGTCGGCGGCGAGCGACGCATACTCCGTGGCCGACTTCATGGCCTCGATACGCAGGTAGCTGTGTTTGAAATTGGCCGTCACCTTGTACATGCCCGTCATCGGCAGGAAGGTCAGCGTCTCGGGATCGGAAACATCGGCGCGTTCGAAGAAGTCGCGGTCCACATCCCAGTCGGCGAAGTCCGAAACGCCCGTCAGCGTGTAGGTCCGGCCCTCGGTCAGCGTGGTGACGATGCTGTAATTGTCATTGTCGACCATCGTCATCTCCGTCTCGCCGAAGAGCAGCTTGATGAAAGGAGACCCCTCGAAGGTCAGCAGGTTGAAGGTGATCGTGAACTCCCCGGCATTCGAATTGGCGAAGGGAATGGCGTCGGTGGAATCGGAGACGATGCCGCCGGCCCCGGAGTCGTAGCCGAAGGTCACCACCGAGCCAGCGGCGTCGAGTTCGGGCGTCGCGATGTAGCCCTGCGGCTTCTGCGGGAACTCGTCCGTCACGGCGTATTCGTAGTCGTTACCCGTAGGCTCCATGCGGTACTCCGCGTCATCGAGGAAGAACGTCAGGTAGGCGGGCTTGGGACGCGATACGGCGAGCGGCCGGTCGACGGTCGTCGTTCCGAAGCGCACGTTCTGCCCCACAAAGCGCAGCGTGGCCTCGCCGTCGGGAATGTTCTTGTAGAAGGGAAGCGTCACAGCCCCCGTGTAGGTTCCGTCGCTTTTGGTGCGGATCACCTCCTCGGCGACCATCTCGTCGTCGAAGAATACCTGCGCCTTGAGCGTCGAGAGCGCATAGCGGTCGGTCATCGTCACCTCGAAGTCGACCTTGCCGCCGTAGACGCCCGACGCATCGGCCGAAACGACGGTCATCTCGGGACCGACGTCGGTGGTGAGCAGTTCGGGATCGTCCTTGCACGCCGTCGTCGAGGCAGCGACGAGCAGCGACAGTGCGATGTATTTCAGCGTTTTCATGTTCTGCGAATTTTAAAGGTTAGTTTTCGGCTCCGGCGCCCCAGCGGAACGAGGCGATCGACTTGGCCGGGATGGTGTATTTGAACGAACGGTCGGCGTTTTCATACACGGCGACGGTCTGTTCGCCGGCGCTCCTGTTGAGCGCCACGAAGGCTTTCGATCCGTCGGGATTCCGGAAGGCCAGGTAGGTCAGCCCCGACGCCGTGTAACCCGACGCGCCGATGCGCACGGCACCCGGCCGGATGACCTTGGCGCACTGGGCCAGGTCGTAATAGTGGCTGTTGTACTTGAGCGTCTTGTAATCCGACGAACTGATCTCGATGGCCCCGTAGCAGGTCGTACAGCCTCCAGGACGGTTCGGAGCGCCCTTGTCGTCGAGCATCAGGTTCCACAGCAGAACCCCTTTGCCGTAGCGGCTCAGCGTCCCCAGGAAGATCGACTCGAAGTCGTCGATCACGCAGCTCTCGAAATTGTAGTTCCACGTGCCGATCGAGGCCTCGGTGAAGTAGATCGTCTTGTCGGGCGCGGCGGCGCGGATGTTGTCCAGCTCGCTCACGCTGCCCCCGTAGTTGTGCCAGGCCGAGCCATCGACCCACTGCGCAGCATCGGCGTCGGCGTAGATGTTGAGCGGGTAGTTCTGCTGGCCGGCGACGTTATCGTAGTTGTAGTTGTGGTCGTAGCAGAGGATCTTGGTGTCGATGCCCGCCTTGCGGAATGCCGGGCCGAGCTTCTTGACGAAGGCCAGCTGGTCCTCCCACGGCATGTAGAGCGACATCGAATTGCCCTTGTTCAGCGGCTCGTTCTGCATCGTGATGGCGTAGATCGGGAATCCGTTCTCCTCCATCTCGGTCACCCACTGCACGAAATACTCGGCGTAATCGTCGTAATAGGCGGGATTGAGACGCCCGCCGGTCCACGAATCGTAGGGTTTCGAGGGGTCGGCGACCGTGCCCTTCATCCATTTGGGGCACGACCACGGCGAACCCATGATCTTGATTTCGGGATTGATCTCCAGAATCTCTTTCAGCACCGGAAAGATGCCATCCTTCTCCACGGCGGGAATGGCGAAGAATTCGATGCCCTCCCGGTCGCAGCAGGTGTATTCGTCCATCGAGAAGTCCGAGCCGCCGATATGCACGCGGATAAAGCTGAAACCGGCTCCGGTCTCGGGGTCGAAGCACTTCCGGAGGATCGCCGTGCGGTCGGCCTGCGACATTTGCAGCAGGTTGTAGCACGTGGCGCCGGTGATGGCCGGGCCGAAACCGTCGACGGTCTGGTAGGTCGTCGAGGGGTCGATCGTGACCCGGTAGGGCGACATCGAGACCTTCGAGTAGTCGAGTCCCTCCTCCGTGAACAGGCGGTTGCCGTCGGCCGAGGTGACGTAGGCGAGAACATCGCCCGTCACGGGCGAGGGATCGGGGCCAGGACCGGGAGCCGGCGTGTCGCCATCGTTCCCGCTGGAACAGCATACGGCTCCGGCGAGCAGCAGCGGGCAGGTCAGCAGGCGCAGGTTGTTATTGATCGTAAATTTCATGGCAGAATCGCAATTTTAAGGTTAATAGCCCAGGTTTTGTTCGATGTTGGTGTTATCCTCCAGCACTGAAGTCGGCACCGGCATCAGCACGCGGTTGTCGTTCATCGCGCGGCGGGTCTGGAAGTAGGAGTCGTAGGACGCCGAGCCTTTGATGTTGACGCCGTCGCAGATTTCGAACAGTTTCGAATAGTCGTCGCCGTAACGCATCAGGTCGAACCAGCGGAAGCCCTCCATGGCCAGTTCCAGACGGCGTTCGTGGAGCACGGCTTCGCGCATCAGGTCGGCCGACGCGCGCTGCGCCGCAGTCAGCTTGCCAATGCCGGCGCGGCCGCGGATCTCGTCCACGATGTCGGCGGCGCCTCCCGGATCGTCCGTATTGGCCAGCGCTTCGGCATGCAGGAGCCGGATCTCGGCCAGACGCATCAGGTAAACCGGGGTCACGTTGGTCGGGAACTTGTGCATGAAAGCGTATTCGTCGCTCGGATAGTGGTACGACCAGCCGCATTCGTCGTAGACGACCGACGCATTCTTGCGCTCGGTGTCGCCCTCGGCGTCGTAAGCCTTCGTCAGGTTACGCGACGGCGTGCACCACTTGGCCCACGAGAAACTGTCGCCCGGGACATAGGCGTTGCGGTGGAACATCATCCACATCCACGAACCCGAGGTCTGGCTGGTCCACTGCACCTCGAAAATCGACTCGCGGGTGTTCATCGCAGCCATGCCCGTATCGCCGGTGGTGTAGGCCCACAGGTCGCCGTACTTGTCGCAAAGGCTGTACCCCATCCCTTCGACCGCTTCGCAGGCCGAGACGACCTTCGACCAGTCGCGGAACTCGCGCATGGAGTAGAAACGGGCCATCAGGCCGTAGGCGAAACCCTTGGTGATGCGGAACTTGTTCGAAGCGTCCATGTCGGGGGCGTATTTGCAGGCATACTCCTCGATGTCCTTGACGATCTGCTCGCCGACGGTCTGCTTCGACACGCGGGCCGGGAAATAGAGCGGATAGACCTCCTCGACGTTCCCGGCGTTGATGGCGGGCGGGATTTCGGTCAGCATCGGGATTTCTCCGAAAAGCTGCATCATGTTCATCCAGATATAGGCACGCCAGCAGAGCGCTTCGGAGAGCCACTCCTGATACTCCTTGTCGGTGAGCGACGGATCGTTCTCCTTCACCAGATCGATGTTGCAGATGACCTGGTTGGCATAGTCCACGGCGTTCATCGAGTAGTTCCACAGGTTCGAGGCGAATTCGTTGTCGCTGTCGATGTGGTTCGACTCGACGCTGACGACCTTCGTCTCGGCCATGTTGCCGCCGTAGGCATTGTCGGCGCGCGCCTCGGCGAGCGTGGTCAGCTGATACCAGTAGGTCTGAAGGTCGCCCTTCATGTAGTTGTACATGGCCGTAAGCTGGCCTTCGAGCAGTTCGCGGGTGTTGATGGCCGTCTCGCTGTCGCCCGTGCCGGAGGTGTTGTTCTCGGCATACATCGTCTCGGGGAATTTCTCAAGGCTGCACGACGTGGTGGCAACCCCCAGCGAGAGACCCGCGGCAATTAAAAATATCTTTTTCATAATCGGTTCTTTTTTCAGCGGTTAGAAAGTAAGATTCAGACCCACGACGACCGTGCGCACGTTGGGATAGGTTCCCCAGTCGATGCCCATTTGCGTGGCGCTTTCCGACTGGCTCACCTCGGGATCGTAGCCCGAATAGCCGGTCCAGGTGATGAAGTTCTGGAGCGAAATGTAAGGCTGGATGCGCGTGATGTTGATGCGCTTGAGCTTCGGCGAGGTGATGTCGTACGACAGGGTGATGTTCTTCACCTTGAGGTAGGAGCCATCCTCGACCCAGTAGGACGAATTCTTCACGTTCCAGGCGGGGTTGTCCGAGCGGAACACGTCGGTCTGCTGGCCCGGAATGCGCCAGCGCCGCAGGACCGTGGTGGTCTGGTTGTTGGCCGAAGCCATGCCCTCGGTCTCGATGCGCGAGGCGTTGAAAATGTCGTTGCCGTAGGAGCCCGTGATCAGAATGTTCAGGTTAAGCCCCTTCCACGAGAAGTTGTTGGTCATGCCGAAGGTGAACTTGGGATTGGCGTTGCCGATCCAGGTCTTGTCCAGCGGCGTGATCTCGCCGTCGCCGTTGCGGTCCTCGTAAACCAGGTCGCCCGTCTCGGGATCGACCCCCTTGGAGACATAGCCCCAGAACATCGAAAGCGGGTGGCCCGGAGTCATGCGCACGACGTTGTCGTTGGTCGCGTCGGAGGTCGTGGCGTAGTAGTATACCTGCTTCAGGTTGAGTTTTTCGACCTTGTTGCGGTTGAGCGAAACGTTCAGGTCGGTCGACCAGTTGAAATCCTTCCGGGCGATGTTGACCGACGAAAGGGTGATCTCGAAGCCCTGGTTCGACATCTCGCCGTCGTTGCGGTAGATGCTCGGATAGGGCGACGGCAGCGGCACGTCCATCAGCATGTCCTTGGTGTACTTGTAGTAATAGTCGAGCGACAGGTTCAGGCGGTTGTTCAGCAGCGCGAAATCGAGTCCGACATTGGTCTGCGAAGAGGTCTCCCACGTAAGGTCCTGATTCTTGATGTTCTTGCGACCGCCGACCGTCGGCACGGCCTGCGCGTTCTCGGTCAGCGTCCAGTCGTAGTAGTTGGTGCTGTACTGCTGCATCCAGCCGTACTCCGCCAGGCCCGCCTGGTTACCGGTCTGTCCCCAGCCGGCGCGCAGTTTCAGGTCGTTGATCCACGACACGTCGCGCAGGAACTTCTCTCCCGAGAT
This sequence comes from Alistipes sp. AF14-19, assembly GCF_003461645.1. Classification (NCBI taxonomy): domain Bacteria; kingdom Pseudomonadati; phylum Bacteroidota; class Bacteroidia; order Bacteroidales; family Rikenellaceae; genus Alistipes; species Alistipes sp. AF14-19. The sequence continues at coordinate 74,120 of NZ_QTXM01000005.1, read as the reverse complement.
ACGCCACGCGGCCGAGAACGAGGGGAAGTAACCCCAGCGGTGGCCGGGAGCCAGCTTCGAGGAACCGTCGGCGCGGAAATTGGCCGTCACGAGGTACTTGCTGTCGTAGTTGTACGACACGCGCGCCAGATAGGACATGATCGACCACTCCGATTTGCCGTAGCTCTGGCCGCGGACGCCGCCGTTGTTACCGCCGTTCAGGTTGGGAATGGCGTTGTTGTTGGTCGAGGAGAAATAGGAGCGCGAGCCGCTCAACTGCTCCCACACGGAGGTCGTGGCCGACGTGCCGGCCATCACTTCGAGGCTGTGGCGGTCGAACGATTTGTTCCAGGTCAGGATGTTGTCGTAAATCATGCGCATATCGTCGGAACGGGTGTCCGAGGCGGTTCCGTGCTGCGTCCGTCCGTAGGAGGTGCGGATCGGGTCGAGGAACGACGACGAGTGGACCCAGCGGCGGTCCATCGAAACCGTCGACTTGAAGGTCAGATCCTTGGCCAGGTAGAACGTCAGGCCGCCGGAGAGCAGCAGGCGGTCGGTGACATCCTGGTTGTAATCCGTGCGGGCCATGTTCTCACGCGGCGAGGTGAGGTTGGCGCCGTAAAAATTATTGTAGAACTGCTGGGGATTCTCGGGGTCCCAGATCGGCGCGTAGGTCGGGGTCGTGATGGCCGACACCACCACGCCGGCGCGGTTGGCGCCCTGACCCGAGATGATCGTGCCCTTGGTGGTGTAGTGCGAGAAAGTCGTCGAGGCGTTGGCCGAAACCCATTTGAAAATCTTCTTGTCGAAGCTGGCCTTCACGTTGTAACGGTCCGAAGAAGTGGTGTTGATGATGCCCTTTTCGTTGGTGTAGCCGCCGCCGAGGTAATAGGACGAGTTTTCATCGCCGTTGGAGACCGAGAACTGGTAGTTCTGGTTGACGCCCGTCGAGTAGGTTTCGTCGAACCAGTCGGTCCGGTCGGTCAGATCGGCCGGAAGCCCCGACACGGCGCCGTTCTCCTCCATCAGGTCGCGGTACTGCCGGGCATTGAGCACGTCGTAGCTCTTGGTCACCTTCGAAATGCCGACGAAGGTCGAGAACGAAATCTCGGGGCCCCGTTTCCGGCTGCCCTGCTTGGTGGTGATGAGCACCACGCCGTTGGCGGCGCGCGAACCGTAGATGGCGGCCGACGAGGCGTCCTTCAGCACCTGCATCGACTCGATTTCGTTGGGAGAGAGGTAAGCGATGGCGTAGTTTCCTTCGCCCACGGGAACGCCGTCGACCACATAGAGCGGGTCGTTGCTCGACGAGATGGACGAAGCGCCGCGGACGCGGACCACCATGCCCTGTCCGGGCGAGCCGTTGGGCTGGATGACCTGCACGCCGGCGGCTTTGCCCTGAAGGGCGCCCGAGGCCGAGGTGATCGGGCGGCGGGCCAGGTCGTCGGTCTTGACGACCGAAACGGCCGTCGTGAGGTCCTTCTGCTTGACCGTGCCGTAACCGATCGCCACCACGGCGTCGAGGGCCACGGCGTCTTCGGCGAGTTTCACGTCGATCTTCGTGCGGCCGTTCACGGCGACCGTCTGCGAAACGAATCCGAGCGACTGGAAAATCAGGTTAGCAGAATTCCCCCCCCCTCGCAGTTTGAGGGAATAAGAGCCGTCCACGCCCGTCGTAGCGCCGTTCGTAGTTCCCTGCTCGATGATCGTGGCTCCGATAACGGGCTGTCCCGACTGGTCGGTGACCGTTCCCGTCACTGTCGGCGCCGACTGGGCGAAGGCCGCCGGCGCAAAGACGATCAGCATCGCCGTCAGTGCCAGCATCCACCCTCTCCGGCAGTCCGCTTGCAGTTTCTTGCAAAAATGTGCCATAGGAATTTAAGGTTTTTAAGTTTTAAGTTAATATTATAAATAGGTAAGGCGCAGTTCTTAAAAAATCGACACTTCATCGCCTTATTTCCGTTTAAATAAAAGTAACTATCCTCCGCGACATGAAAAAAAATTAAACAGCAAATTGTAAACTCAAAACCCGTTTATAAAAATACACCTACTTGATATTCAATATATTAATTATTTGACGATTGCAAAAAAAAGTAGATTGATCGGAATTTTCACAACCGCCTCGGAACCCTGGAAACGGCATATAATAAAATATTTTAAATAAATCCGGCTCCCGGAGCACGTTCCGTTCGCCGGGCCGGCCGCCTGTCCTGCCGGGAAAAACGGCCGGACGGTCCGACCGGCGGAAAGCGCGCCGCCCGGTATTGATTTTCCCGGGATTATTCCTATCTTTGGTGCCGTAACGACACTTTTATCAGCCGGAAAGTACCGCACCGTACCCGATTCGGTCTTGGAACCATCCGTCCTTTTTCCGATCTTTGTCAGGAACAAACCGTGAACCGTCCGCACATGAGAAACCTTCTGTCAACCGTACTGCTGCTCGCCGCAACGCTCGCCGCCTCGGCACAAAACGACCTGAAAAGCGTGCTTTCACAGCTCGACGCCACCCTTTCGCACCGGGACTCCTACATCGCCGGACGCGAACAGCGGATCGAATCGCTGAAAAACATCCTCCGGAAATCGGATTTCTCGGACGCCCAGCGCTACATCCTCAACCAGCAGCTGATCGACGAATACACCCCCTACCAGGCCGATTCGACCATCGACTACCTCTACCGCAACATCGCCCTGGCGACACGCATGAACGACGCGGGGCACCTCAACGAGAGCCGTATCCAGCTGGCCTACCTGTACAGTTCGGCGGGTATCTACCTCGAAGCGGCGAACATGCTGAAACTGGTCGACACCACGGCGCTGGACCGCAGGCAGCTGGTCGACTACTACATCGCCCGCCACAAACTCAACGACGAACTCCAGCTCTACTCCCACGACTCGGCGCAGGGACACGAATCGTGGCGGCTTACGGTGATCTACGCCCAGCTGATCGTGGAGAACACCGAACCGGAGTCGGTCACGCACCTCAACTTCCGGCTCCGCCAGGCGATCGGCGCCCGCGACTACCCGCAGGCCGTGGAGATTTCCGAACGGCTGTGCAGCACCCTGCAACCCCTTTCGCGCGAATATGCCGAGGCGTCGTACATGCGCGCCCTCGTGGCGGACCTGATGGACGACACGCCCACGGCGCAGGTGTGGTTCGCACGCTCGGCGATGACCGACATCCAGCTGGCGATCCGCGACAACGCCGCACTGAAAAGCCTCGCCAACACGCTGCTCGACGACGACAACATCCAGCGCGCCATGCGTTACATGCGGATCGTGATGGACGACGCACGGTTCTTCAATTCGCGGCTCCGCCCGTGGCAGGACGCACTGGCGCTGCACGTCATCGAAGAGGCCTACCGGGTCCGGCGGCAGCGGATGGACGCCATGTACAACATCTTCGTCGTGTCGATCGGCTGCTTCATGCTGCTGGCCCTCGGGGGCGTGGTCTTCGTCCTGCGGCAGAACCGCAAGCTGAACCTCGCGCGGCTCGAATTGCAGCAGGCCAACAACCGGCTCAACATCTCGAACAAAGACCTCCAGCACATCAACAAGCGACTGGCAGGACTGAACAGCCAGATTTCAGAGGCCAACGAAGTGAAGGAGGAGTATATCGGCATCTTCCTGACGATGTGCTCGGAGTACATCGACAAGATCATCGACTCGCGCCGCCACGTACGCCGCCTGCTGCGCGACGGCCGCGTCGACGAACTGCGGAAGGAGTACTCCCCGACCGACGGCGACAGCCGCGAACTGGAGGAGTTTTACCGCAACTTCGACACGACGTTCCTGCAACTCTACCCCACGTTCATCGAGGATTTCAACTCCCTGCTGGACAAGGAGGCGCGCATCGAGCCGAAAAAGGGCGAGCTGCTGACGACCGAGCTGCGCATCTTCGCGCTGATCCGGCTGGGCATCAACGACTCGTCGAAAATCGCCGCGCTGCTGCGTTACTCCGTGAGCACGATCTACAACTACCGGTCGAAGATCAAGGGGCACACGCTCGTCTCGCGCGACGATTTCGAGGAGCGGATCAAGACCATCGGGGCTTTCAGTCCGCAGCATCTCTGACCGTTTTCGCCCAGGGGGGGGCTCCTCCCGGAGCGATTCGAAGCGGCACAAAAAAAGCCCGCGGAGCATCCCGCGGGCTTTTCCAATACATGAATCGGAGAGGTTCCGGCCGGGCGCAAAACACGGGCGGGAATTCACCGTCCCGTTCCGGGAGGCAAACAACCTCGGATATTGCAAGGCGGCCCCTCCGGGGTCTCTGTTGCGGGACCGTTCCGGCCCCCGATGAATCGTCCCATGCGGGACCTCCTCCGGACGGGCGAAAAAAAGACCGCGGAAAGAATCCACGGTCTTCTATAACGGCGAGGTCTCCCCCCCCCTCCGGCGTTTCCGGACGGAGCGCGGAGGCTACTCGGCCTGCTGCTGCTCGGTCTGTCCGGCAGAGGGAATCTCGGCCTGCGGCATCGTAGCGGCGGCCTCGGATTCGATGACCCGCTCCTGAAGCGCCTTGGCGTCCTTCGAAATCTCCAAATTGCTGTCGGCGACCAGACCGCGGTCCATGGCCAACGTAGCCGCAAGGCTCAAAACCACGATGGCAATAGCCATCGACCAGGTGAATTTCTCCAGGAAGTTCGTAGTCTCGCGCACACCCATCACCTGGTTCGACGCGCCGAAATTGGCGGCCATGCCGCTCTTGGGGTTCTGCACCAATACCGCCAGGATCACCAGTACGCTCGCAACGAGTATCAGGGCAATGCAAATCGTGTATAACATATTACCTTAAATTTTAATATTGTTTTCTATTTTGCCAATAAGTTCGGCAAAGTAAACACTTTTTTCGGGATTTCGCAAACTTAATTTGCGATAAATCGCCACGGACTTGTCCCGAAGGCCTTGAGCGAGATAGATTTCGGCCAGCTCCTCGGTGACCACCTCGTCGTCGTCGTCCAGTTCGGGCTGCAGAACGACCTCCTCCTCGGGTTCGCCCTCGCCGGCGACGATGCGCAGGTCCTCTTCCTGAAGGAAACGGTCGATGATCTCCTCCGAGGAGAGCTGCGTGAGCGCCGAGGCGTCGACGGCGGCCCTGCGCAGCGAACTCTCGGCCCGCCACGGGGCCGTCAGCGCCACCCGTGGATCGGATTCGCCCGTAAGCGTCTCGCGCAGGATACGCCCCGGAAGGAACCACGGGAAGCGCACCGCAAGGTCCCCGGCTTCGGCAGCGGAAGGCGTCTCCGCCCGGCCGGGCGCCGCAAAGTATGTTTTCAGGTCGGACATCGCGCGTCGGAATTACCAGTTGGAGGCCGCGGCCTGGAAAATGTCGGTCACGATCTTGTCGACGATCTGGGGGATCAGCTCGCCTTCGACCTCCGTAAGCAGTTTCGTGGAGTCGTAGTCCTCGTAGGCCTGGAAGGTGCGGTTGAACGACATCTTCTCGTCGAGGGCGTTGGTGAAGCGCACCTTGACGGTGATCGTCAAGCGGTTGAGCAGGGCGTAGTCGTCGCTCGAAACCGAAGCCGTCGTCGAGGTATAGTTGACGATCTCGCCCTCGAAGGCGAAGTCGCCGCCCTCGTCGACCTGCATCAGGCGCGTGCGGCGCGTGAACATGTCGACCAGCGCCTCGGTGAGCGTGGAACTCAAAATCGGCGACACCATCGTGGCGTTGTTGGGGAAGTAGGCCACCGAAAAGGTCTTGGCGTCGGGCGGAATCGAGGCGCCCGACAGCGAGTATTTGATGGACACGCCGCAGCCGGTCATCACCGCGGCGATAGCCAGCAATGAAAAACGGAAAATGAAAAATGAAAAATTATCTCGGAATCTGCGCATTCTTTTAATTCTTAATTTTTAATTGGAGTCAGGAATTGTCTTCAATTCCTAACTCCTTTATCTTGCGGTATAGTGTGCGCTCCGACATGAAAAGTTCGGCAGCGGCCTCGCGGCGACGGCCGTTGTTGCGGCGCAGGGCGCGGATGATCTGCTCGCGCTGCATGTCGGCCTTGGTCATCTCGCGGGGCGGCTCGTCGGTCACCTCCTCGCTCTCGGCATAGACCGGAGGCTGGGGATAGGAAGCGACGGCCGGAACGTAGCTGCTCTGCGCCGTGGTCGGCAGCAGGGCCTTGACGTCACGGACCGGCTCGGGGCACGGCACGCCGCCCTTCATCAGTTCGGAGATCATCCGCTTGAGGTCGTTGATGTCGGCGCGCATGTCGAACAGCACCTTGTAGAGCAGTTCGCGCTCGGTCGACATCGTGTCGTCCATGCGCATCGTCCCGGCGGCCATCGGCGCGCCCCCGCCCTGCGGGGGCAGGTATTTCGCCAGCACCTCGGAGGTGATCACCCGGGTCTGCTCGATGGCCGAAATCTGCTCGGCGACGTTCTTCAGCTGGCGGATGTTGCCCCGCCAGTAGTAGTTCTTCAGCATCTCGCGCGCCGCATCGTCGAGCGTCACGGCAGGCATGCGGTACTGCACGGCCACGTCGGCGGCGAACTTGCGGAACAGCAGCGGAATGTCCTCCGGGCGTTCACGCAGCGAGGGAACCGTGATGGGGACCGTCCCCAGACGGTAGTAAAGGTCCTCGCGGAAACGCCCCTGGGCGATGGCCTCCTGGAGGTTCATGTTCGTGGCGGCGACCACGCGGACGTTGGTTTTCTGCACCTTCGACGAACCGACGCGGATATACTCGCCCGTCTGAAGCACGCGCAGCAGGCGCGCCTGCGTCGGATGCGGCAGTTCGGCCACCTCGTCCAGGAAGATCGTACCGCCGTCAGCCTCCTCGAAATACCCCTTGCGGGCCTCCACGGCGCCGGTAAAGGAGCCTTTCTCGTGGCCGAACAGTTCGGAGTCGATCGTACCCTCGGGAATCGCCGCGCAGTTGACGGCGATGTATTTGCTGTGCTTGCGCGCGGAATAGGCGTGGATAACCTGCGGGAAAAACTCCTTGCCCACACCGCTCTCGCCCGTAACGAGCACCGTCAGGTCGGTAGGGGCCACACGCAGGGCCACCTCCAGCGCCCTGTCCAGAAGCGGGGAGTTGCCGATGATGCCGAAGCGTTGTTTTACGGTGGTGATCTCTGTCATTTATTTGAGTTGTTCGGGTTGGGACGCGGCGGACGGGAGTTCCGCCGCCTGCGGAAGTTCGATGTATTCGTTTTCGGCCTGCTTCTCCCGGGCGTCGCGCCAAAGTCCGAAGGCGATGGCCGCCACGGCCAGCAGGGCGGCGATCACGGCGATCCAGATGAACCGGTCGGCGCGGCGGCGCGGCACGCGGTCGACGTAGCGGTAGGCATCGGTGTTCTTCGGCGGCTTGCCGTAGCGCAGCCCCCGCACCGAAGGATCGGGATTCATCTTCGCCGAAGTCGACACGCGCGGCTCCGTGAAAGCCGTCTTGACGGCCTCGGCCACCTTCTCGGGTTGCAGCGGCTGACGTTTCCCGGCAGCCGGTTCTTGCACGGGGGATTCCGACGCGGGTTGCGGCTCGTAGACGAAGGCGATGGTCGCATTGGGACCGGGTTTCATCACCCCGAAGCCCTCCAGGCGGTACTCCGAGCCATGCTCCACGGCGTGGCGGATCTCGAAAACGAAGCGGTCGATCTCGCCCGCGGCCTCCAGTTCGCCCATCCCCTCGGCGCGGAGAAGCCCCCGCAGCACGCCGTCGTCGCGCTTGAGCAGTTCCGAAAAGACGACGCTCCGGCCCGGCTCCTTGACGATGAACGTTCCGAGTTGGGGTACGACGAGCCGCCTGTGCGACTCCAGATATTGTATCAGGGTATGAATCAGCACGGTTGAAAATCCTTTAAATCCGGGTTCAAAATTACCCTTTTTCAGCGGAAAAAGCAATATTCCGGAGGGCTTTTTCAAAATAATCGGGCAAAGTGTTGGTTATCCGAAAAATATTCGCCTATTTTGCATCCCGATTTTTTCCAAAATCCGGGCGAGCTACTTTCGCCCGAAAATTGCAAAGTAACCGGGCCGGATTGTAAAAACTTTACCGAACGAGCCATGAAAGACAAGTACATCGACCTGATCGAACAATCGTTCGATTTCCCGCAGGATGAGTTCTCCGTCGAGGACAACGAGCTGAATTTCCACGACATTCCGCTGATGGAACTGATCAAACAGTACGGAACTCCGCTCAAAATCACCTACCTGCCGAAGATCTCCCAGCAGATCAACCGCGCCAAGCGCATGTTCAACGTGGCGATGGCGAAGGTCGACTACAAGGGTTCGTACAACTATTGCTACTGCACCAAGTCGAGCCACTTCTCGTTCGTGCTGGAAGAGGCCATGAAGAACGACATCCATCTGGAAACCTCGTCGGCCTACGACATCCACATCATCAACGCCCTCTACGACGGCGGCATCATCGACAAGGACCGCTACATCATCTGCAACGGTTTCAAACGCCCGCAGTACGTCGAGAATATCGCCCAGCTCGTCAACGACGGTTTCTCGAACACGATCCCCGTGCTGGACAACAAGGAGGAGCTGGAGCTGTTCGAGGACTCGTTCACCAAGAAGTGCAAGGTCGGCATCCGCATCGCCTGCGAGGAGGAACCCAAGTTCGACTTCTACACCTCGCGGCTGGGAATCCGCTACAACGACATCGTCGATTTCTACAAGGCAAAACTCCGCAACAGCAAGAAATTCCAGCTCAAGATGCTGCATTTCTTCATCAACACCGGCATCAAGGACACGGCCTACTACTGGAACGAGCTGTCGAAGTGCATGAACGTCTACTGCGAGCTGAAGGCCATCTGTCCCGAGCTGGACAGCCTCAACATCGGCGGCGGTTTCCCGATCAAGAACTCGCTCAACTTCGAATACGACTACGAGTACCTCACCGAGGAGATCGTGGCGCAGATCAAGAACATCTGCCAACGCAACGGCGTCGAGGAACCCAACATCTTCACCGAATTCGGCTCGTTCACCGTGGGCGAAAGCGGCGCGGTGCTCTACTCGATCGTCAACCAGAAACAGCAGAACGACCGCGAGAACTGGTACATGATCGACTCGTCGTTCATCACCACCCTGCCCGACACGTGGGGCATCAACCAGCGTTACATCATGCTGGCCGTGAACAACTGGGACAAGGAATACCAGCGCGTGCTGCTCGGCGGGCTGACCTGCGACAGCGAGGACTTCTACAACTCGGAGTGCCACACCAGCGCCATCTTCCTGCCCAAACTCGAAGCGGGCAACACGCAGTACATCGGATTTTTCCACACGGGAGCCTACCAGGAGTCGCTCGGCGGCTTCGGCGGCATCCAGCACTGCCTGATCCCCGCACCCAAGCACGTGATCATCGACCGCGACAAGTCGGACAACGAGTATTACACGCGCCTGTTCGCCAAGGAGCAGTCCTACCGCTCGATGCTGCGCATACTCGGGTACTAAATCCGAACGCCCCGACGGGGCGCGTGCAATACACCGCACAGACAATCCCCCCCTAAATCCCCCTTTGAGAAGGGGGACTTACACTTCGGGCGACCTGTTCGCCAGGGAGCAATCCTACCGCTCGACGCTGCGCATACTCGGGTATTAAGCCGCATATTCCGCCACTAAAAAATCCACCTCTTCCAAGGTGGATTTTTTAGTGGCATTCGGCCGGATCGCTACCGCAAATAACGCCAGGCGATCAGCAGTAATGCAATGACAAAAAACGAGAGAAAGACGACATTGCCCATCACCTCCCGGAAACGAACCGACCGGGCGGACTCCCGCGACAATTCATCACCCCGGCGGACACGGACGATCACACAGCCGATCCGGATCGCCACAACCAGCATAAGCCCCGTAACGATGAAATCAACCAAGAAATCCACCGTATTCCGCGGAACGAACCAACTCGCGATGAGCAGGAGAAACCCGACGCTCACGCCCCAATCGACCCACTTGTCCCCAAAAATGGCTTGCAGGTATTTATACGACTGCATAGTATCCGTCTCTTTCATCTTGCTTCCCGATATTTTGCACTGTATGAAGCGACACCCACGCCGATACATACAGCATATTTATCTTCTGTAAGAATAACTGTTAGCGGGATGTCAGGCTCGCCGTCTCCCTCCCGGTCTCCAGTTGGATCATCAAAACCCGTACAGGCGCTTATACAAATATAAATATTCAATTACACATTTCAACTAAAAATAATCCGTTATTTCACATAATAGATAAAAAACTTCGCGACAATTCCGGCCGAAACGGTCTCGATTCCGGGGAAAATTTGTATATTCGCCGAAACTTTCGAACTTCTACCCTGCTATGAAATTTGCCTTGCGGGCCCCGATTCTGAAATATACGCTCTTCGGCATGTTGTTTCTGAACAGCCCGGCACAGGCTTCGGAACCGCGTTCGGAGCGAATGGAAAAAACGGCGGCCGAAGTGATTGCGGCGGACAGCGCAGCGATCCCCAAAGGCTGGGACAACGACTGCCGCGCAAGCTACAAAGCCGGATACGAGGCGGGATACCGAGCCGGATACCTCCATGGGCGGCGGACAGCGACGCAACCCCACAGTTCCGGGCGGGCGTCAGCCACCCGCTACGCCGACGGATCAATCGTCCCGACCCGCGACACGACCGCTTCCGGGCGTCGTTTCATGCACCGCATCGGCGCGGAGTTCCGCCCTGAATACATCTTCCCGACCAACCCCTTCGTCGAAGGCGAGAACCGCGCCGGACAGCCCATCGACCTCTCCCTCTCGGGACACCTCCGCTACTCGTTCCAGTTCCGCCCCGGATCAATCCCCGACCAAATTTACGGCGGCGCCTATCAGGGCATCGGGGCCGCTTACTACGACTTCGGAAACCCCGACGAACTCGGAAACCCGATCGCCGTCTACCTGTTCCAGGGCGCGCGCATCGCACGGATCAGCCCGCGGCTGTCGTTCAACTATGAATGGAATTTCGGCCTCTCGTTCGGCTGGAAACCCTACGACGACGCCGTGAACCCCCTCAACAAGATGATGGGTTCGAAGATGAACGCCTATCTCAACGCCGATTTCTTCCTCGACTGGCGCGTCACGCGCGAGGTGGACTTCACGGCGGGCCTGAGCCTCACGCACTTCTCCAACGGCAACACCAAATTCCCCAACGCGGGACTCAACGCCGTGGGACTGCGCGCGGGCCTGACCTACAATTTCGGACGGAAGTCGTCCGAAATGGCCCCGCGGACGGTCTGCCCCGCATTCCCGCGCCATTTCAGCTACGACCTCACGTTCTTCGGCTCGTGGCGGCGCAAAGGCATCGAAGTGGGCGACAAGCAGTATGCCGCGCCGGATGCCTACACGGTTCTGGGATTCAACTTCGCCTCGATGTATAACTTCGGCTACAAGTTCCGTGCAGGCGTGTCGCTCGACGGCGTGTACGACGGCAGCGCCAACGTAGCCATCGCCGACCAGATCGTGGAGATGGGCAGCAGCGCCGACCTGACGGTGGAGAAACCCGGCGTCGACAGGCAGCTGGCGCTCGGCGTCTCGGCCCGTGCCGAGTTCGTGATGCCCTATTTCAACATCGGGGTCGGTCTGGGAACCAACTTCCTGCACAAGGGCGGCGACCTGAAAGCCTTCTACCAGATGCTTACCCTGAAGGTGGCCGTGACGCGCAGTTCCTACGTCCACATCGGTTACAGTCTCCGCGATTTCCACATGCCCAACTTCCTGATGCTGGGCGTCGGATACCGGTTCAACAACAAATACCCGCGGCTCCGCTGAACAATTCACAATTCACAATTCATAATTCACAATTATTTAGTTTGCTGACGTAAATATCGTGCAATTGTTTCAGCGAAGCCGAAATTGCGCATTTTACGTTCCCCCTAAACTCCGAAAAGAAAGACGAAGGGCTTGGCCGATTTCCGTAATTTCGCCGTGGCGTCGCCCGCATAGGTCTGCCCGCCGGCAAGCGTGAGGATGCGCTCGCCGCTGCCCTCCGAAAAGTCGATCGCCGCCAGGTCGACCCAAAAGGTCTCCATGGCCAGCGTCGGTTCGAAATAGTAGACCCGGTTCTTCTGGTCGCAGACCGTGCGCCAGCGCGTCGAGGCGATGTGCGGCTTGTCGGGCGTGGAGATGCCGTAGGGAACCGAGACGTTGCGCATGACCGACATCACGGCCGGCACGGCGATCTTCGGGTCGGAGGTCTGCACGACGGCGTCGATGTAGAACGACGCCCGCACGAAGCGGTCCGAAGCGCGGTTGGTCCCCGGCAGCATCGTCAGGCCGCCGATCTGCCGCCAGTAGCCGAGAATCGCCAGCTGGTCGTCGTAAAAGGGCGAATTGGTCATCACCTGACACTGCCGTCCGTGGTGGATTTCCAGTTTGCCGTCGCGATACTCGAAGATCGCGCTGTCGCCCGAAGGATCGGAAATCGCCAGGTGGAGCCGCGACTGCACGCCGTTGGGCAGGTCGGGAGCGTCGATGCGGAACTTCTCCTTCGAAAGTTCGGCCACGGCCTCGTCCACGGTGGCGAAATTGTCGAGCACATACTGCGTCCAGACGCTCAACCCCATGACGGGGCGCGTGTCGCCGGGACGTTCGTAGACCGACTCGGGCAGGAACAGCAGGTTGGCGACCAGCCCAGCTTCGTTCATGCCGTCGGTGATGCCGATGTCGTAACCGGCGGCCGAGAGCGACCCGTATTTCGAGGTCCAGAAGACGGTCTTGTCCGTGTTCGCACCGCGACGCACGACGCCCCGCGGGAAGATGTAGAGGTTGGTGAGCGGATCTTCGCGCCAGTCCATCGTCCGGCCCGTGACGGTCATGCCGTCGGGTCCGAGGTAAACGGCGCGGGTGCAGGCTTCGGCCTGCGGAGGGAAGACGGCCAGCGCAGCGGCGCACAGCATCGTCAGGAAAGGTGTTTTCATAGACTGCGAAAATTTTGGAATCACACGTCGTCCGCTTCAAATCGGATGCTAAACCCGCATTTCCGGAGGAAATAAATTTGATCTTTCGCGCAGGTTGCCTTATCTTTGTGGAAAATTGACTTTCCCGACATGAAACCCTTTCTGCGCATTCTCCTGCCGGCCGCCGTGTGCGGCCTGCTGCTGGGCGCCTGCACGCAGCGGCAGACGACCCTGAAATTTATGAGTTACAACATCCGCAACGGCCGCGGCATCGACAATGTTCAGGATCTCGGCCGCGTGGCGGAGATCATCAACCGCACGGCCCCCGACATCGTGGCCCTTCAGGAACTGGACAGCGTGACCGGACGCATGGCCGGACGCTTCATCCCCGGGGAGCTGGGTGAAATGACGGGCATGCACGCCCGTTTCTGCCGCGCCATCGACTACGACGGCGGCGCCTACGGCGTCGGCCTGCTGTCGCGCGACGAACCGCTCGCCGTGCGCCGCATCCCGCTTCCGGGACGCGAAGAGTCCCGCGTACTGTTCGTCGCCGAGTTTCCCGACTACGTGGTCTGCGTCACCCACCTCTCGCTTACGCCCGAGGACCAGCGCGCGTCGCTGCCGATCATCCGCACGGTCACCGACACCTGCCGCAAACCGGTGCTGCTGGCCGGGGACTTCAACATGAAGGTCGCCAAAACCGTCCTCGACGGGCTGGGCGGCACATTCCGGCCCCTTTCGGACACCACGCAGATGACCTTCCCGTCCGACAAGCCCTCCATCCGCATCGACTACATCCTCGGCCGCGGACTGCCCGAATCGGCCGTCGTCACCGAGCGGCAGGTGGACACCTCGACCGTCGCCTCGGACCACTGTCCGCTGTGGGTGTCGCTCGCGTGGAAAAAGTAGCCGCCCCCTGCGTTACGCAAATCGCAGGCGCAATCCGGACTTTTCCGCGGCCTTAAGGAGGTAACGCCCCTTTTATCAGCCGGAAGGTTTCACGGAGCCGCACGCAACCCAGGTTTGCAACCATCCGGCTTTTTCGTACCTTTGGGGTCGTAACGACCCTTTTAGCAGTCGGAAGGTTTCACGGAGCCGCACGCAATCCGGTTTTGCAGCCATCCGGCTTTTTCGTACCTTTGTATAAAACCAGATACCGATGCAGATCACCAAAGCCGAATTCAAATGCTCGTCCGAGCGCATTTCGCAGGTCCCGAAGGACGACCTGAAAGACATCGCCTTCATCGGGCGCAGCAACGTCGGAAAGTCGTCGCTCATCAACATGCTCACAGCCCGCACAGGGCTGGCCAAGGTGTCGGGGACGCCCGGAAAGACACGTCTCATCAACCACTTCCGCATCAACGATGCCTGGTATCTGGTCGACCTGCCCGGCTACGGCTACGCCCGCACGTCGAAAACACAGCGCAGCGAGTTTTCGAAACTGATCACCGACTACGTCATCAAGTGCGAGAAGATGCACTTCCTGTTCGTGCTGGCGGACATCCGCCTCGAACCCCAGAAGATCGACCTGCGGTTCATCGAGATGCTGGGCGAAAACGGCATCCCCTTCGGCATCATCTTCACCAAGGCCGACAAGCTCTCGAAAACCCAGCGCGAAAAGAGCGTGGAACGGTTCCGGACCGCACTCGCCCAGCAGTGGGAGGAACTGCCGCCGATGTTCGTCTCCTCGTCGGAAAAGGCCGTGGGGCGCGAAGAGATCCTCGACTTCATCGGCGAATGTCTGCGACAGAACTGACCCCTGCCGTCACGCAACGGGAAGAAACGTCCCGGGGCTACGGAATGAAAACCGGGCCGCAGCGGAAAAGTTTAACCGAATGTTGAAAAAACACGCCCGGGCGGGCGTGTTTTTTCATCGTATTGTTCTATATTTGCAACGTCAAAAAAATCCTCGAAATCTATGGCTATCCACAAAATCAAAATTTTCACCGGTCGCGATTCGGAGTATCTGGCCAAAAAGATCGCCGCGAGCTTCGGCACGACGCTCGGACAGTCGGAAGTCCTGCGCTTCAGCGACGGCGAATTCCAGCCCTGCTACAACGAGTCGATCCGCGGCTGTACGGTCTTTATCATCCAATCGACCTTCCCGCCCTCGGACAACCTGATGGAACTGCTGATGATGATCGACGCCGCGCGCCGCGCCTCGGCCCATCAGGTCGTGGCCGTGATGCCCTACTTCGGCTGGGCGCGTCAGGACCGCAAGGACCGTCCCCGCGTGCCGATCGGCGCCAAGCTGGTAGCCAACATGCTGATGGCCGCAGGTGTCGACCGTGTGATGACGATGGACCTGCACGCCGACCAGATCCAGGGATTTTTCGACGTTCCGGTCGACGCCCTCTACGCCAGCGGCATCTTCGTGCCCTACATCAAGAGCCTCAACATCGAAGACCTCTCGATCGCAGCGCCCGACATGGGCGGCGCCAAGCGGGCAAACACCTATTCGAAACTGCTCGGCACGCCGATCATCATTTCGCACAAGGAGCGCGCCAAGGCCAATGTCGTGGGCAAGATGACGGCCATCGGCGACGTCGAAGGCCGCAACGTGCTGATCGTCGACGACATGATCGACACGGCCGGTACGATCTGCATGGCCGCCGACATGCTCATGTCGCGCGGCGCAAAGAGCGTCCGCGCGGCCATCACCCACCCGGTGCTCTCCGGCCCGGCCTACGAGCGCATCAACGAAAGCGCGCTGGAGGAGGTGATCGTGACGGACACCATTCCGCTCAACCCCAACAAGGACCTGCACAAATTCACCGTCCTGTCGGTCGCCGACCTCTTCGCCGACGTCATCGAGCGCGTGCACAACTACAAGGAAATCTCGTCGATCTTCTCCAAATAGGAGAACCGGCTTCCACCCAGAAAATTCCCCGGAACCTTTCCGCAAAGGTTCCGGGGAATTTTCCGTTCACGGAAGAAGGACTACCCCGCCTTCTCTCCGCCCTTGGTGCGGCTGCGGACATACTCCGTAGGCAGGCAACCGCCCCCGCCCGCCCGCCGAAAAACGGGTCCCGCGGAAAGGGTGCAAAAAGGCGGGAACCTTTCGTAAGTTCCCGCCCCTGTCATCCGACTTCCGGCTACTTGAAAGGCGAATCCGGCTCGCGGGACATCACCAAGTAGAACATCCGGTCGAGAAACGCCGGGGCGAACTTCTTGACGAAGTGCGTGGCGCGCCCCTCGCTCTCCATCAGGCAGAGACGTTTGCGCCGGAGGATGCCCTTCGCCACGATGCGGGCCACCTCCTCGGGGGTCATCATCTTCGACTCGTTGCGCGGCGTGGCGCCCTGCTGCTTCCCGTCGGCCGTGAGGGCCGAGAAGCGGACGTTCGAAGCGGTGAAACCCGGACAGGCGATCATCACGTGCAATCCCTTTTTGAGGTTCTCAATACGCAGCGTTTCGAGGAATCCCGTCATGGCGTATTTCGAAGCCGAATAGCCCGTGCGGCCCGGCAGTCCGTGCAGCCCGGCGACGGAGGAAATGCCCACGACGGAGCCTTTCGACGCCTGAAGATACGGCAATGCGAACTTGCAGCAGTTGACCGTACCCCAGAAGTTGACGTCCATCAGCCGGTGCAGCACCCCGAGGTCCACGTCGTCGAAAATGGCGCGCATCGAAATACCCGCATTGCAGATCAGCACGTCTATGCCGCCGAACTCCCGCACGGCGGTTTCGATCAGCTCCCGGCACTCCTCGGGCTTCGTCACGTCCACCCCGCAGTAGGCCGCCTGCCCGCCCCGGGCGCGAATGTCGCCCGCAAGAAACTGCAATTTCTGCACGTTGCGCGCTCCGAGCACCACTTTTGCGCCCTGCGCGGCGTATACCTTCGCCATCGCCTCGCCGATACCCGACGATGCGCCCGTAATGACGATTACCTTATTTGCCAATGTCTTCATATCTTTTTTATTCATGTTTTGCATCTCCGCCCGCCGTTTTCGCGGCGTTCCGCCGCATCTACAAGTCCGGCCCCGCCCCCGCCTTGACGGGAACTTACCGCATGCGGCCGGAATGCGAGCCTAAATTTCCACCTCCAACCCGTCGTAAGCCAGGTGCACGCCCGGCGGGAGCGTCGCCTCCGTCTCGGCATGCAGGCCTATTTCGTGGGACATATGCGTGATATAGGCCTCGCGCGGCCCGACGCGGCGGATCAGCGCCAGCGCCTCCGCGAGGTTGAAATGCGACGGATGCGGGGCGAAACGCAGCGCATTGACCGCCAGCACCTCCGTACCGCGCAGTTTTTCGGCCTCGGCGTCCTCGATGGTCTTGAAGTCCGTCAGGTAGGCCAGCGTCCCGATGCGGAAGCCCGTGACCTCGAAGCGTTCGGAATGGTGGCCCGACACGGACACGATCTCCACATCGCCGACACGAAACGGCCTTGCGGTGTCGATTTCGTGCAGTTCGATCTCCGGCACGCCGCGGTATTTGTCCTGCGCGAAGGCATAGTCGAAATCCTTGCGCACGCACTCCAGCGCCCGCGGGGCGGCCCAGATATGGACCTTGTGGACGGTCGGCGGGTAATCGACGAAATTGAAAGCCCGCACGTCGTCCAGACCGCCGATATGGTCCTTGTGCTCGTGAGTCAGCAGAATGGCGTCGAGATGCCGCACGCCCGTGCGGAGCATCTGGTAGCGGAAATCGGGTCCGGCGTCGATGACGATGCGCACGCCCCGCGTCTCGACCATCGCCGAGGTGCGCAGACGGTTGTCGCGCCGGTCCGCCGACGTGCATACCTTGCAGCGGCAGCCGATGACGGGTACGCCCTGCGAAGTACCGGTTCCCAGAAAGGTGAGTTTCATGGATGCAAATGTAGAAAAAATAGCGCAATTCCCGGCACTTTGTGATGCATTGCTTCATTTTTCGCACCGCATTGCCGCATACGTTTCAAATACGGCTTCCGGTCTCCGAATATCGCGGAACCGACGAAACCGGGATTCCGGTCCGTGCGGGGCAGATGCCGGGCGTCGTGAAAAACGGGGCGAACGGATCGTACCCGAGTACGATCCGTCCGCCCCGCCGGAAGGATGTGCGGCAGGTGCGCCGCAAGCAGCGGAATCAGAATCCGCTTTCGATATTCCAGACAAACGCCCGGGCCCCCTGCATCCTGGTCGCAGCGTCCATTTCGCGGAAGGCGTCCATCAGCGGAGCCACCTTCTCGTCGTCGACGATGGCCAGGATCGAGGCGTTCATCGAAGGCCACGCATGCGTGCCATAGTGGGGTTCGCCGTCGACCGAGCCGCGGCCCTCGGTCAAGGCCCATTTGGTGAAGCCGCGGATACCCTGCTTGTCGAGGATGGCGTTCACCCGGTCGGTCAGCGCCTGGTTGTATGACAAAAATACTGCTTTCATAGTACCGATCAATTTTAATTCAGCTTTTCACTTTCAATGCTTGCTTGCCTGGTGTTCGGCCGAGAGGCGCGCCAGTTTCTCACGCTCCTTGCGCTGCGAACGGTTCACGAGGATCGAGTAGAGCACCGGAACGATGAACAGCGTGAGGATGGTCGAGAACGTCAGACCGCCGATCACGGCAATGCCCATCGGCTGCCACGTCTCCGAACCCGCTCCCGTGCCGATCGCCAGCGGCAGCATGCCCAGAATGGTCGTGAACGAGGTCATCAGCACCGGACGCAGACGGCTCTTGCCGCCGGCGATCACCGCGTCGAAGACGCCCGAGCCGCGCTCGATCAGGAGGTTCATGTAGTCGACCATCACGATACCGTTCTTCGTCACGATGCCCACCAGCATGATGGCGCCGATCAGGGCGATCAGCGACAGCGGCGTGGAGGTCATCCACAGCGCGAGGAACACGCCCGTGAAGGCGAACGGAATGGTGAACATGATGATGAACGGGAATTTGAGCGACTCGAACTGCGTGGCCATCACGATATACACCAGAATGACGATCAGGATGAGCAGCGTTCCCAGGTCGCCGAAGGCGTCGCCCTGATCCTCGACCGTACCGCCCACTTCGAGGTCCACGCCGTCGGGCGCGGGATAGTCGGCGAGGAGCTTTTCGACCTCGGCCACCACGTCGCCCAGCGCGACGCCGGCCCCGAGGGTCGACTGGACCGAAATGACGCGCTGGCGGTTCTCGCGCTCGATCATCGGCGCGGCGTACTCCTCCTCGACGGTTCCCACCTCCTTGAGCTTCACGGGGCGGCCCTGCGCGTTGTAGAGCGTGATGTTCTCGACATCCTCGATGCGGTTGCGGAACGGCTCGGCATAACGCACGATGATGTCGTACTCGTCGCCGTCCTCGCGGTATTTCGAGGCCACGAGGCCGTCGATGCGGTTGCGCACGGCCTGCGACGCCGTGGCGCTGCTGATGCCGTAGTACGACAGCCGGTCGCGGTCGAAGACCACGTTGTACTCGGGACGCAGGTCGTCGCGCGAAAGTTTCACGTCGCGAACGCCCTCCAGACGGCGCATCTTCTCCTTCAGGTCGTTGGCAACGGCGTTCGTCACGTCCATGTCATAACCGAAGACCTTGACGTTGACCGTCGCCGAACCGCTCATGCTGCCCGACTGTCCGCCGGGAGTGACCGTGTACTGGCGGATCTCGGGAATCCGGTCGAGATCACCGCGCAGCAGGTCGGAGATGACGTAGATCGACCGATCGCGCTCCTCCACGCCGGTCAGGCGCACGTTGTAGTTGATGATGTGCGAACCGGTGGTCTGCATCGCCGCGAAGGCGTTGTCCGACGAGTTGGCGCCGGCCGACGCCGAGACGAGCACGATCTCGGGGTATTTCGCATAGATGATGCTGTCGATCTGCCGGGCGATGCGCGCCGTGTAGTCGACGCCGACGTTCTGCTCCAGCTCGACCATGGCCGAAATGCGGCCGTTGTCCGAGGGCGGGAAGAACTCGGTGGGAACCCGCGTCAGCAGCCCCAGCGACACGACGAAGACCGACATCATCGAGAAGAAGGTGATCCGGCGGTGGCGTACGACCCAGTCGAGCGAACGGGCGTAGGCGTCATCGAGCCATTCGAGCGCCCGGTCGATCGGCTTGTAGATCACGCCGAGGCCCTTGTAGTCGTGCTGGCCGCCTTCGAGTTTCAAGAGGTAAGCCGACATCATCGGGGTCAGCGAAATGGCCGCCGTAGTCGAAACGCAGACCACGATCGTCACGATCCAGCCCAGCTCGCGGAACAGGATGCCCGCCATGCCCGGGACCATCGTCAGCGGCAGGAACACCGCGACGACCACCAATGTCGTGGCGATGACCGACAGCCACACCTCGTTGGTGGCGTAGATGGCGGCCTCCTTCGGGTTCGAGCCGCGCTCGATATGCGTCGTAATGTTCTCCAGAACCACGATGGCGTCGTCGACCACCATACCGATGGCGATGGAGAGCGACGAGAGCGAGATGATGTTCAGCGTGGAGCCGGTGGCGAAGAGGTAGATGAACGAACAGATCAGCGACACGGGGATCGTCATACAGATGATCAGCGTCGCGCGCCAGCGTCCGAGGAAGGCCATCACCACCAGCACGACGAAGATGAAGGCGTAGAGAATGGTTTCCGAGAGCGACCCGATGGCGTCGGTGATCTCCTGCGAGCCTTCGAAAATCAGCTCCATCTTGACATCCTTCGGGAGGGTTTTCTGAATCTCCGGCAGGCGCGACTGGATTTCGTGGACGATATTCACGGTGTTGGCGCCCGACTGTTTCTGGAACATCACGCGCACGCCCCGCTGGCCGTTGACGCGCTCGTCCATCGTGGCTTTTTCGAGCGTATCGCGGATCTGGGCCACGTCCGAAAGTCTCACCGTGCGGCCCCCGGCGTTCGACACCACGACCTTGCGCATCTCGTCCGAGAGTTTGAACTCGCCGTCGGCCTTGATGTTGAAGGTGTTGTTGCCCACGTCGATCGTGCCGCTGGGGATGTTGACGTTCTCGGCGGCGATGATCTGCCCCAGCTGCTCGACCGTGAGGTTGTAGGCCTCCAGTTTGGCGGGGTCGACGTTGACCTGCACCTCGCGTTCGGGTGCGCCGATGATCGACACGGCGCCCACGCCGTCGACGCGGTTGAGCACGTTGACCAACTTGTCGTCGAGAATCTTGTTCAGCGCCGGATAGCTCTCCTCGGCCGTGACGGCAAGCATCATCACGGGGATCATCGAGGTCGAGAACTTGAAGATCGTCGGATAGTCGATGTCGTCGGGCAGCTGCGACTGCACGCGCGACACCACGTCGCGGATTTCGTTGGCCCCTTCGTTCAGGTCGGAGCCGTATTCGAACTCGACGGTGATCATCGAGACGTTGTCCTGCGACTTGGAGGTCAGTTTCTTGAGGTTGCTCACCGTGTTGAGGTTGTCCTCCAGCACACGGGTGATGTTGGTCTCGATGTCGGCGGCGTTGGCGCCCGGATACATCGTGATCACCGAGATCTGGGGTATCTCGATCTCGGGATACTGGTCTACGGCCAGGTTCATCAGCGAGAAGAGTCCGAAGACCATCACGCCGACGAACAGCAGGATCGTTGAGATCGGTTTGCGGACCGCGCTTTCGTAAATTTTCATTGGAAAGGGGCTGTTTTAGTCTTTTTTAATATCCACTTTGGCCCCGTCGAAAAGTTTCGACAACGCCGTGACGGCCACCGGCTCGCCCGCTTCGATCCCCGAGAGGATGTCCACGCGGTCGCCGACCTGGCGTCCCACCTTGACCGAGCGACGCTCGGCAACCGAGTCGCCGACGATGACGTAGAGATAACGCTCGGCCGAGCCGACCTGCTTCTGCACGGCCACGTCGGGAACCATCACGCCCTCCTTGCTGCCCATGTCGAAGGTCGTGCGGGCGTACATGCCCGGGCGCAGCGTGCGTTTGGCGTTGGGGACCTTGACCTCGACCTTGAAGGTGCGGGTCGTGGGGTCGAGCGCCGGATAGATCAGCGACACCGTGCCCGTGAACTCCTCGTCGGGGAAGATGTCGACGGCCAGCTTCACCGGCATGCCCACCTTCACGTTGGGGAAGTACTGCTCCGAAATGTTGGCGATGACCTTCAGCGGGTCGATCTGCATGATGTGCAGGATCGGCTGCTGGGCGAACAGGTCGCCGGACTCGTAGTTGCGGGCCGTGACGACGCCCGAAATGGGCGAACGCACCTCGATGTTCTTCTTGAGGTTGGCGACCACCTCGCGCTGCACGTCCAGCTGGGCCTTGGCCTGCTCGATCTGCTGGGTCGAAATGCCTCCGGCCTCGTAGACCGGCAGCAGGCGGTTGTAGTCGTCCTCGACGGTCTTCAGCTGCACCAGCTGCTGGGTGTACTGCGTGGGATCGAGCGTCACGACGAGCTGCCCCTCGCGCACCGGATCGCCCACCTCGACGTAAATCCTGTCGATGTGCACGCCCGAAGCCGCCGGAGTGATGTCGTTCTCCTTGTAAGGCTCGATCTCGGAGGTGAAGACCTCCGTAAGCTGCACCGAAGCCTCTTCGGCAACGGCGCTTTTGGTCAGCACGCCTTTGTCTTCCGCAACGGCGGTCACGCCTTTCTTACCCGTGCAGCCGGCGAAAGAGACGGCGGCGATGCACAAAATCACGATTTTTTTCATACGTTCTTTATCCTGTTTTTTATTTATTTCCGTGTTCGCGGCCGACGATGCGGTCGTACTCGGCCTTGGCCGAAAGGTAATCGTAGATCGCCTGCGAGAAGTTCAGCTGCGCCTGCGTCTGCGAGAGCTGCGCGCTGTTGAGTTCGAGGATCGTCCCCGCGCCCGCCCGGTAACGGGTGTCGGAGATCTTGTAGGCCTTGCGGGCCTGCTCGACGGTCAGCTCCTGGGCGTACATCGTCTCGCGGGCGGTCAGCAGGTCGTTCAGCGCCGAGCGCACCTGTACGTCGATCTGCTGCCGGGCGTAGCTGCGCTGGAGCGACAGCTGCGAAATCTGGTTTTTCAGCTCGCGCGACCTGTTCATCTTCGTCAGGCCCGAAAAGATGGGGACCGACAGTTGCAGGCCGACCGAAATCGGATGGGTCCAGAAATACCGGGAATCGTCCGTCGCGGCGGCGCCGCCGAAATTGAAAGGCTCCATGTCGTTACCCGTATAGGAGGCCGACCCGAAGGCTGCGAGCGTCGGCATGCGTCCCGCATTGGCCGCCTTGAGCGAACGCCGGAGAACCTCCTCCTGCAATTCGAGCGAACGCAGGTCGGAGTTGTCCGTCACGTCGGTGGTCAGCCCGTCCGTCCCGGCCAGCACGTCGTCGCGCAGGGCGTCCAGCTCGCCCACCACCTCGATCTCCACGTCCTCGGGAATCGAGAGGTACATCTTGAGCATCAGCTTGGCCAGCTTGATCGAATTCTCGGTCTGGAGGATCGTGGGCTTGAGGTTGCTCAACTGCACCTGCGCGGTCAGCAGGTCGTATTCCGAGGCCAGCCCGTGCTTGTACTGCACCTGCGTATCGTCGACCGTGCGCTGCACCGTGGCCTCCGACTCGCGGAGCACCGCGAGCGACTGCTCGGCGAGCAGGATGTTGTAAAAGGCCTTCTTCACCTCGGCCGTCAGGTCGATGCGCGAGGCGCGTGCGGCCTCCACGGCCGTGGCCATCTGCGCGTCGTTCATCTTCAGCGTGCGGTAGACCGACGGCGCGAAGAGCGGCAGCGACAGGTCGCCCTGCACGGCGAAGGTGTTATCGGCTCCGAACGAAATGCCGCCGCGCATCTCGGACTTCACGATCGAACGGGTGTAGCTGCCCGACGCCGAAATCTGCGGCAGCAGGTTGCCCCACGTCTGGCGCTTCACGTAGTCGTAACGCTGCACCTCCATCTCCGCGACCTTGACGGTCGGGTTTTCGCTCAAGGCGAGATCCAGCGCCTGGGGAAGCGTCAGCCGCATCTGCGCCGAAGCGCCGGCGACGCCCGCCGCCCAAAAGGCGATGATCAAAAAAAGTCGTTTCATCATTATTCGGTAAAATTATGTTGTCATTATCATTTATGCGGACGAACGGAACGGACGGATATTTCAGTCCCCGCCCCCTTCGCGCCGGCTATTGCATCCGGTGAACGGCTTTGGCAGGCTCGTAGCGTTTCAGGTAGTCGTCGACGAGCAGCAGCCCCTTGGTCGTGGAGATGCCGCGGAAAAAATTGCTGATGATCTGCACGAACGCCTCGCGCTCGGTCATGCCCGCGGGCAGAATGAGGTCCTTGCGCACGGTGATGGCCGAAGCCGTGTAGTAAAGCACCGAAATGGCCAGATCGAGATTGATCGTGTCGACGAACAGCCCGTCGGCAATCCCCTTTTCCAGCATCTCCTGCAGGTCGCGGCGGCTCTTGGCGGTGCCTTCGCGCGTCATCTTGTCGTGCACCGCCGGGTAAAACTTGCGCAGGTTGTTCAGCAGCCGCTGGATGACTTCGGCGTTGTCCATCACGCCGCCCAGCACCATGAACATCGCTTCGAGCACGTTGCGCGCATGGGCGCACACCGCGGCGCGCTCGATGCGTTTCTTTTCGAAATAGCGGTCCATCGCCAGGTAGAGCAGCCCCTCCTTGTCGCCGAACAATTCGTAGAGCGTCCGTTTCGAGACCCCCAGCTGCTGCGCGATGTCGTCCATGCGCACCGACTTGATGCCCTGCGAGACGAACATGTGCATCGCCTGTTCTATGATTCGTTCCTTCTGATCCATGATCCAATCCGATTGATACGGATGCAAATATACGTGCCAAAACTTATAAAACAAAAAAAGTTTTCTGTTTTTCCCGGTTTTCTGACGAAAACAACAAAAAAGGAGCCTATCAGGACTCCTTCATGCAAAACCGGACGCGGGAAATCGCCCTTCGGCGGGCAGACCGCACGGCGCTTCGGGGATCATGCGGCGGCCGTCCGCATAACGAGCATGCCAGCGCAGACCGGAGCAAAAAAGCCGCCGCAGAAATTCTGCGGCGGCTTTGTCCAAAACGGGAACGCCCCGTCTATTTCGTGACCCGTTCGAGCCATTTGACCATGGCCAGCATGGCGAACATCGAGATGGCGCAGACGATGACGAAGATGCTCCACGTCGCGGAGATCGAGATGCGCTTGTAGAGGATCGGGCCGATGAACAGCAGGCCGTTGCCCAGCGCCGTGGCGCCCAGCCAGCAGCCCTGCATCAGGCCCTGGAGTTTCTGCGGAGCGACCTTCGACACGAACGACAGGCCCAGCGGCGAGATGAACAGTTCGGCGATGGTCAGGATCAGGTAGGTGGCCACCAGCAGCCACGGCGTGACGCGCTCGGCGAACGAGAGACCGCCCTGCGCCTGCACTTCGGCGAGTTTGGGAAGGCCCAGCGACCCGAAGACCATCAGCACGTAGGCGAATGCGGCAATGCCCATTCCGATCGCGATCTTCATCGGGGTCGAAGGCTCCTTGCCGCGGTTGCGCAGCCAGGCGAACACGGCGATGATGACCGGCGTGAGGAACACCACGCAGAAGGGGTTGGCCGACTGGAAAATCTCGGCCGTGATGGGCATGCCGAAAATTTCGAGACGGGTGTAATCCTGCGCGAAGAGCGTCAGCGTCAGACCGTTCTGATGGAACGAGAACCAGAAGAAGATCACGATGGCGAACACGGCGAACAGCGCATAGAGACGCTGTTTGATCTCACGCGCATCCTGCTGGATTTCGGCCTTCGAAGGCGTCGTCCTGGAAGCGGCCGCAACCTTGGGATCGGGCAGCTTCTTCTTGTTGGCAAGGAAAACCACCAGCGAGAAGACCAGCGCCACGATAGCCACGCCGAACGCATAGTGGAATCCGGTGTTGAAGGCGTTGAGATAGCTCTGCGCGAAAACGCCCATGTCCGCCGGGACGCCGCCGAGGCTCACTTCGGCAGCCAGCTCGCTGAAACGGCCCTGGGCCACTTCGGGACTCATCGTGCCGCCGATATACTGGTGGCAGAGGGCCGAAAGGTCGGAATTGTAGAGGAATCCCTGCGTGCGGAGCCACCAGTTGCGCACGCCCACGGCGGCGAACGGTGCGAACATCGCGCCGATGTTGATGAACATGTAGAAAATCTGGAAGCCCGTGTCGCGCAGTTTGGCATACTGTTCGTTGTCGTAAAGCTGCCCCACGAGCGCCTGGAGGTTGCCTTTGAACAGACCGTTGCCGAAGGCGATCACCATCAGTGCGCCGATCACCACGGTCTTCGACGTAACGGTGGGAACCATCAGCGCGGCATACCCCGCCGTCATCACCAGAATACCCGCGATGATCGTCCCCTTATAGTTGCGCAGCCGGTCGGCGATCAGGCCGCCGACGAGCGCCAGGATGTAGATCGAGGTATAAAAAAACGAATAGATTTTCCCGGCCTGCTCGCCGTCGATACCGAATTTCGACATCAGGAACAGCGTCAGAATGGCCATCATGGTGTAGAAACCGAAACGTTCGCCCGTATTGGCGAGAGCCGCGGCAATCAAACCTTTAGGTTGCTTGAGCATAGTAGAATTGGGTATTAGTAATGGATACGTTTTTTTGTTCGTGGACAAAGATAGAAAAATTTTTCATATATTTAGTGTCGCAACGGCACTTTTATCAGTCGGAACGCATAACCGGACCCGGGTGCGATTCGGTTTTGCTCCCATCCGACTTTTTATTACCTTTGTAGAAAATCGACTCCCCTATGGAAAAAACGACCCGAAGACTTCCGATCGTCGAACGCGACGAATGGTTACAGCCCGTCGAGGCGCAGATGAACCTGCGCCACGAGCGTTACGAGCGGAAAATGGCCGACATCGGACGCTCGGCGGGATCGCTCGTCGACTACGCCAACGGCTACCGCTATTTCGGCTGGCAGTGGGACGACGTGCTGGACGGCTGGTGGCTGCGCGAGTGGCTGCCGGGGGCGCACGACGTCTACGTCTTCGGCGACTTCAACAACTGGCAGCGCACCGAAATCCGCATGCACAAGGATGCCGCGGGGGTCTGGAGCGCCTTTTTCCCCGCGGCGATGTACCGCGACCGGCTGCGGCACGGCTCGCTCTACAAGATCCACGTCCACGGCGACAACGGCTGGCTGGACCGCATCCCGGCCTACGCCCGGCGCGTCGTGCAGGACGACGAGACCAAAAACTACACGGCGCAGTTCTGGAACCCCGCGGAACCGTTCGACTGGCGGGGCGACGCGTTCGACGCCTCGAAGATCGGCAGTCTGCTGATCTACGAAGCCCATGTGGGCATGGCCCAGGAGCGCGAAGGCGTGGGAACCTACCGCGAATTCACCGAAAAGATACTCCCGATCATCAAAAAGGACGGCTACAACGCCGTGCAGCTGATGGCCGTGGCC
This sequence comes from Alistipes sp. AF14-19, assembly GCF_003461645.1. Lineage (NCBI taxonomy): Bacteria > Pseudomonadati > Bacteroidota > Bacteroidia > Bacteroidales > Rikenellaceae > Alistipes > Alistipes sp. AF14-19. The sequence goes on along the minus strand of NZ_QTXM01000005.1, from coordinate 47,040 downwards.
GAGCACCCCTACTACGGGTCGTTCGGTTACCACGTGTCGAGTTTCTTCGCCCCCTCGTCGCGCTGCGGCACGCCCGAGGAGCTGAAGGAGCTGATCCGCCGCGCCCATGAACTGGGGCTGGCGGTGATCATGGACCTCGTGCACGCCCACTACGTCAAGAACCTCAACGAGGGGATCAACTCCCTCGACGGCACCGACCATCTCTACTCGCCGCCGGGCGACGCGGGCTACCAGCAGTACTGGGATTCGAAACTCTTCGACTACGGCAAGGAGGAGGTGCAGCACTTCCTGCTGTCGAACGTCAAATACTGGCTCGACGAGTTCCATTTCGACGGCTACCGCTTCGACGGCGTGACGTCGATGATCTACCGCCACCACGGCTACGTCACGTTCGATTCGCGCGACCGTTTCTTCGACGAGGGGGTCAACGGGGACGCTCTCACCTACCTCACCCTGGCCAACCGCCTCGCGCACGATTTCCGGCCTTCGGCCGTGACCATCGCCGAGGACGTGAGCGGCATGCCGGGGATGTGCATCCCGATCGCCGACGGCGGCATCGGATTCGACTACCGCCTGGGCATGGCCATCCCCGACTTCTGGATCAAGCAGCTGAAGGAGGTGCCCGACGAGCAGTGGGACATCCGGGAGATGTGGTCGGTGATGACCGACCGCCTGCCCGAAGTCAAGACCGTGGCCTACGCCGAGTCGCACGACCAGGCGCTCGTCGGCGACAAGACCATCGCCTTCCGGCTGATGGACAAGGAGATGTATTTCCACATGGACCGCGCTTCGGAGAACATCGTCATCGACCGCGGCATGGCCCTGCACAAGATGATCCGCCTGATGACCATCTCCACGGGCGGTCAGGCCTACCTCAACTTCATGGGCAACGAGTTCGGGCATCCCGAGTGGATCGACTTCCCGCGCGAGGGCAACGGCTGGAGCTACGCCCACGCCCGGCGGCAGTGGTCGCTCGCAAAAAACGGATTCCTGCGCTATGCGTGGCTGGGCGATTTCGACCGTGCGATGATCCGGCTGGTGAAAAAATACAAGGTTCTTGCCGACGGTTACCCGTGGAATCTGCTGATGGACGAGCGCAACAAGACGATGGCCTTCTCGCACGGCGACCTGCTGTTCGTCTTCAACTGGCATCCTTCGGCCTCGATCCCCGACTACGAACTTCCGGTGCAGGCCCCGGGCAAGTACGTCCCGGTGCTCTCGACCGACGAAAACCGCTTCGGCGGACAGGAGCGGCAGTCGATGGCGGCCGAACACTTCTCGTTCGACGCCGGGGAGGGCGACGGACAGCGGCAGCCCCATATCCGCATCTACAACACCTCGCGCACGGCGACGGTCTACCTGCGAAAAAAGTAGTTACGCAACGACTATATTTTCCTTTTTATTCACCAAAACAGATTTACCATATTTCTTTAAAGGAGTTGAGAGAAGGATTCTACCAATGCCGGCGGTTCGAAGCCACGAACCTGTGGCGGAGATCGTTCCTTCTTTCCATTTTTCTGGTCTTTTGTTTCGCCGTCTACGGAGCGCTGGCGTCCGAAATCCTGACCGCCGGACCCGGAGCGGCCAATTTCCTGGCGCTGAACGAAGCCGCCTGCGCGGTGGCGCTGCTCGGAACGTCGTTCGCCCTGATCTGGATCATGATGGCCAAGGGGTCGAAAGCCTGGTACGAGGTCTACGAACGCTACATATTCGAGATCGAACAGGAGGAAGCCGAAGGACTGAAAATTCCGGAGCGCTATCGGCTGGGAGCCTTGTGCCGCCCCTGGGAGATGAACGGCAACCTCTTTTCGAAGAAGGCGGGCCGCTACTCCCCCTCGCGGCTCAACATCACGATCGGGTCGGTGACGCTGACGGCCTGGCTGACCGTCGGACTCATCCACTATGCCGCCAGTGTCATCCTTTACGCCGAAGGCCCTGCCCTCTGCTGGCAGCCGCTGATCCTCGCGCTCATCCCCGCCTCGTTCCTCGCCGTTCTCGTCACGGCGGCTCGCAACATGTGGGGCCGGAGCCGGTCGCTGGTGAAGCCCTGACCCCGGATTTCCGGAAATGACAAAAGCGGACCCGAGAAAGGGTCCGCTTTTTTTCGGCCGTCCCGGCGGCTTACTTCGCCAGTTCGCGCGCCACGGCCAGCGCCTTTTCGTAGTCGGGCTCGTGGGTGACCTCGGGCACGTACTCCACGTAGCGCACCACGTCGTCGCGGTCCACGACCACCACGCCGCGCGCCAGCAGGCGCAGGGAGTCGATCACGAAGCCGTACTTCATGCCGAAATCCAGCTCCCTGTAATCCGAGAAGACATGCACGCGGTCGATGCCCTCGGCGGCGCAGAAGCGTTTCTGCGCAAAGGGCAGGTCGACCGACAGCGACACGACGACCACGTCGTCGCCCAGTTTCGACGCCTCGCGGTTGAAGCGGATGTTCTGCAACGAGCAGACCGGGGTGTCGACCGACGGAAAGACGCTGTAAATGCGCACCTTGCCGTGGAAAACGTCCGACGACACGGGTTGCAGACCCGCATCGGTGACCGTAAATACGGGGGCCGTCTCCCCCACTTTGCAGCGATTGCCGACAAGCGTCACGGGCTTGCCGCCGAAAGTTACCTTGTGATCCATAATTCGATAGTTTTTATAATCAGGTGGTTCAACGCAATTCCGATGCCACCCGGCTGCGAGCCGGATCTGCGGGACGGGACGCCCCGCACCGCGCCCCTCCGCATCTGGTCATCGGCCGGCTTTAATTCGCGCGACGGCCGCCGCAACCCCGGCATAGAGCGCCGGCAGGTCGACGCCCGCCACGCAGCGGTTCTCGACGACGATCCGTCCGTCGACGACCACCGTATCGACATCCGAGGCCTTGCCGCAGTAGACCAGATTCGACACCACGTCGTTGACGGGCTGCAAATGGGGTTTCTGAAGGTCCACGACGATCAGGTCGGCCAGCGCGCCCTCGCGGACGACGCCCAGTTCGCCGTCGGCATAGCCCATCGCCCGCGCGCCGTTCGCCGTCGCCAGCCGCAGCGCCTCCCAGGCCGGAAGGGCCACGGGATCGCCCGTCGCGGATTTTTGCAGGAAGGCCGCCGTGCGCACCTCCTCGAACATGTCGAGATCGTTGTTCGAGCAGGTTCCGTCCGTGCCGACCGTCACCAGCGCACCCGCGGCGCGCATCCGCTCGACGGGCGCCACGCCGCTCGATATTTTCATGTTGCTCTGCGGGTTGTGCGACACGGCGACGCCCCGCGCGGCGAGTGTCTCGATGTCGCTGTCGGTCACGTGGATGCAGTGCGCGCCGATGGTCTTCGGCCCCAGCAGTCCCAACCCGTCGAGGTGTTCGACCGAGGTTTTCCCGTACTTTTCGCGCACGATGCGCACCTCGTCCTGCGTCTCCGAGATATGGATCATCAGATGCAGGCCGTATTTATCCGCCAGCCGCTTGCCGCGCAGGAGGTTCTCGGGCGACACGGTATAGGGCGAATGGGGCGCCAGGGCGATCTGCACCCGGTCGCATCCGGCGGCCAGCCGCACGGCCTCCTCCACCTGGGGCATCACCTCGTCGACATTCGAATCGAAGTAGTTGCAGCCCAGCATGGCGCGGATGCCCAGCCGTTCGACCGTCTCCACGCAGCGGTTTTCGAAATAGTACATGTCGACGAACGACGTCACGCCGCCCAGCAGCATCTCGACCACGCCGAGCGTCATGCCCAGCGCCACATCGTCGGCTGTCTGACGCGCCTCGAAGGGCCAGATATAGTCGTGGAGCCACTCCATCAGGGCGATGTCGTCGGCAAGGCTGCGTTGCAGGGTCATGGCCGCATGGCAGTGGGTGTTCACCAGCCCCGGCATCACGAGTTTGCCCCGGCAGTCGAACTCCCGAAGCCCGGGGTGCGCCGCGCGGAACTCCGCGGCGGCCGTTTCCGACTCCGTGACCAGCGCGATGCGGTTGCCGTCGACGCCTACCCAGCCCGCAAAGGTGCGGGGGGCGTTCCCGGCGGCCGTCATCGGCAGCACCGTCGCGTTTGAAAAAAGAATTGCCATATTTCGGTTCATTATGTCATTCGGTCCCGGACAGCGCCCTGCCATAAGCCCCCGCCGAGGCGGGGGTTTGGGGGTGGGTCAGACTTGCCAACGACGCCAAAGGCGGCGAAAGCGGCAGTCGACAGCACTGCGGGATGCCGATGACTCGTTCATATTCTTACTTATACTTCACTTTCACCTTTTCGGTCTTGACCTTTCCGCGGGGCTGCCCCTCGATCGAGTTGCCCTGCACGGTGATCACGTCGCGGCCGTCGACCGAATTGGAGTAGACCTGGATCACCTTGTTGAAGGCTCCCGGCTCGCTCTTGTGGGGTTCGTAGATGATGCGGATCACCCCCGAATCGGCCGGCTCCACGGGACGCTTCGAGAACGACGCCTTGAGGCACGAACACGAAGTGATGACCCGCACCAGCACCAGCGGGGCCGTACCGTCGTTGACGAACCGGAATTCGCGGACCAGGTCGCCGCCCTTACGGGGCACGTCGCCGAAATTATAGGTCGCGTTCTCCAGCCGGAGGTGCGCCCCCTTTACGGGTTTTTCGGCATAGCCCGCAGCGAACGCCAGGCAGGCGAGGATTGTCAGCAGTAGTATTTTCATCGTTCAAATTCTATTCCGCAGTTAACTTAAAAATATATGTTATCACGCCGCCTTCAATCACAGTTCGACTTTCGGTAAATCGCGTTCTAAGCGCAGCTTTTCGCGCTTCGGCCACTAACTCTACATCGGATGTTGTAGATCCTTTCGGCTCATAAGCTGCACTTGTAACCCGCCCCGAAGCATCAACCGTCACACGAATAAGCACCACACCGCTCTTATTTTCAGGCTGTTCCGGCAGAGGCAGCACCCCTACCAGTCCGCGCTTTTTCAGATCCTGGTCCAGCTGGTCCAGTCCGTCGGGGTTCAGTCCCGGACCCGTGCCGCTGGCCTTGTCCTCGCCCTCGGGAGCGCGGGGATTGCCCGCATTGTCGGGTTCGTCGGCCCCGCCCTTGTTCATCTTGAACAGCGCCTTGGGGTTGGGCGTCTGCGTCACAGGGTCCTTGCCCGCAACCTGCGCCGTCTGCTCCACGGGTGCCGCGACATCGTGCACGCGCGGCTCGTTGGCCACCTTCACGGGCGGTCTGGGCGGCTCGGGAACGGGCGGCTCGGTGAAGTCGACGAGAATCGTGTCGCCCGGCTTGTCCGTCACCGGCGAGAAATCGAACGACACCAGCGCGAACGAGCCGGCCAGCAGCACGCCGTAGACCGCCGTCGCGATCATCGCCCACCGTCGCGGGGATTTATTATCGGGATCGTAGTAATACATTGGTTTCCCAATTAAAAATTAAGAATGAAAAATTAAAAATTGCCCCTGCGCCAGGGTGGCACGGATTTCATTTTTAATTCTTAATTTTTCATTTTTCATTGAACTTATTTCGGCGAAGTCGCCAAAATAAGTTTATAATTATTGTCCTTGGCGATGTTCATAACCTTCACCACCTCATCCACCGCAACGGTCTTGTCGCAGTGGAGCGAGACGGTAGCGTCCTTCTGCCCGTCGAGCCGCGCCTTGAGCGCCCGCTCCACGCCGCCGATCGAACCCACGTCCTGCAATTCGACATAGTAACGATACTTGCCGTGACCCGCATCCTGAACCGACACCGTGGTCATCGCCTTGTCCTTCAACTGGTTCGAACTCTTCGGAAGCATCAGTTTCAGGGCGTTGGGGTTGATCAGCGTCGTGGCGATCAAGAGGAACAGCAGCAGCAGGAACATCAGGTCGGTCATCGACGAGGCCGAGAACGATTTATCGACTTTCGATCCGTGTTTGATTGCCATAACGCGCTATTTTTGAACGGGTTGATTCAGAATGTCCATAAACGCGATCGAGTTGGCCTCCATCTGGAACACCAGCTTCTCGATGCGCGCCACGAGGTAGTTGTAGCCGAAGTAGGCCGGAATGCCGACGATCAGACCCATCACGGTGGTCACCATCGCCACGTACATGCCGCTCGACAGCAGCCCCAGGTCGACCGTGCCGCCCGCGGCGGACATGTCCATGAAGGTCTGCACCATACCTAACACCGTGCCGAGGAAACCGATCATCGGCGCGCCGCCGGCGATCGTGGCCAGGAACGGAAGGCCGTTTTCGAGTTTCGAGACTTCGAGGTTGGCGACGTTCTCGATGGCGGTCTGCACGTCGCTCATCGGGCGTCCGATGCGCTCGATGCCCTTCTCGATCATGCGTGCGATGGGCGTGTCGGTCTTCTTGCAGAGGTTCACGGCCGTCGAGATCTTGCCGTCGGAGATGTAGTCGCGGATGCGGTTCATAAAGTTCATGTCCAGCACCGAAGCCTTGCGGATGGCCATGAAACGCTCCACGAAGATAAAGATCGTCACGCCCCCCAGCGCCAGCAGCGGCCACATCAGCCAGCCGCCTTTGGTAAACAGGGTCCACAAGCCCATACGGGTCTCCTCACTTACGGCCACCGCCTCGGCAGCCTGCAAAAATGTTGTCATAATGGTTTAGAAATATTTAAGTTTACAAATTTTATCCTTCCAATTTCGTTTCCGAGCGCCGGTTTTGCAGTCTGCGCCCGCGGGGGCGCACGCGCCCCGGCCCCTCCGCCCGCGCTTTTAGTCGGGTCGTTGTTTCACGGCTCCGGCATCAAGTCGGATTCAATCACCGCAGGGACATCTTTCACTTTTCAAGCAGTCTCTGCTCTCGCTTAACCGCAAAGTTCACCTTCTATTCATCCTCTTCCTCTTTAACGTATCCGAACGGCGAAAGCGTATCCGCCGGTTCGCGCAGACGGCTCCGGTCCGCATCTTCGGCCGCCTTTTCGGCCGCGCGGGCCGTACGGCGGGCGATGCGCCGCGCCTTGCGCTTCTTGTTCGTAAAACGCTCCTTGATCCGCTGCCGCAGGTCGCGCAGGTTGTCGAAATCCTCCTTGAAGTAGACGCCGATGCCGGTCTCCTGCAAACCCTGGTTCTCGTCGAAGCGGTCGATGGTCTGCGTGAAGGCTTTCAGCTTGAGCGTCCCGGCCCGGTCGATCAGGTAGGTGATGTAGGCCTCGCCCATGAAGTTGGACATCGAACTGTTCACGGCCTGCTTGTTGTCGATCAGGTAGTTGCCCTCGACCTCGACGAACAGCCGGTTGTTGATCAGGCTCTTCGACAGCCCGAAATCGACCTCGTCGCTCGTCAGTTCCGATTTGGGCCGGTAGCGGATCACCACGTTGTAGTCGGACGACGAAAGCCAGTTGCTGACCATGTTCGACACGAACTCCAGTCCCGTGGCCGCCGACACCGAGCTGCCGATGTTCGACGAGGCCTGCGACGAGTTCTCGGACATGAAGCTGTTGAACAGCAGCAGGTAGAGGAACTGCGTGTCGACCGTCTCGGGGGTCGAGAGAGCATTGGCGATCAGGCTCTGCGTCTCGGGATCGGAGCCGGGAACCCGCACGTCGAAGGTGATCGTGGGGTTCGAAAGCCGCTCGCCGAGGTGAATGACGCACTCCACGGGAACCGAACGGTCGCCCCCGAGGTCGGCCGTGCCCTGCAGGAGGGGTTGCAGCGACGCCTTGACCTTGTACACGGCGTCGATGTCGAGCATCGCGTTCATCGGCGACCCGGTCCACTGGATCGACGAACCGCTCTCGATGGTGAAGCGTTTGTTGATGATCTGCTGGAGCGACAGCATGAAACTGCCCTCCGCGATCGTATAGTCGCCGTAGATCTCGAAAATATTGGCCTTGGGGTTGATCTGGAGGTTCAGCGCGCCCGCGCCGCGCCCCTTGACCGTGTTGCCCGCCACTTCGAGTTCGACTTCGGCGTCGGGCCGCACGTCGAGCGCGAGGGTGATCTTCATCTGGCTCCCGGCGTCGGATTTCTGGCGGTGCTTGCGCTCGAAGGAGAGTTTCTTGCGCGCCACGTCGTCGAGCGTATCGGCCTGCTCGGGCTGCTCGAAGACCACGAAATCGGCGTTCGAAATGTTCGACTTGCTCGACAGCGGCATCACGAACGAGGAGTTGCCGTCGGTCGAGGCCGTTATATCCATGTTCACCGCCCCCTTGTCGCCCGAGATGCGGGCCGTGCCCGTGGCGAAGACCCTGCCGTAGAACATGTCGTTGTCGTCGGAGTCGGTGTCGAGCACCAGCATCTGCTGCGGGGCCACGCGCACGTCGTAGGAGATATTCGAAAGGTGCTGGAGGCTCATGTCGAAATCGAACCGCCCCCGGTTGCCCCGTGGGTCGAAAATCGGGACGTTCGAAGCCCTGAACCGGTTGTTCTTCACGTTCAGCACGGCCTCGGGCATCGAGTAGGTCACCTGCGTGAAATCGACCGTGGTTTTCAGCCCCGCGACCCGGATTTCGCCTTCGAGATCGGCCTTGCGGCCCTGGCCCTGCAACGTGAGGCCGGCCGAGGCCATGCCCTCGGTCGAGGAGACGACACCCGCGAGGATCGGGTCCAGCAGCGCCATGTCGAGACTGTCGACGTCCAGCCGGGCGAAATAGCGGTTGCGGTCGGGGGCGTAGAAACCGCGGATCAGCGTGTCGCGCCTGATACGGTCGGAGACCGTCACTCCGGCGCGGCTGCGGGCGAAGTCCCAGCGCGAGGCGAGGCGCATCGGCGGCGCGGGAATGTCGTTGACCTCCACGCTGTCGAGCAGGATGTCGGCCGTGATCTCGCCGCCGCGCAGCACCGACTTCATCGCCGCCGAACCGTTCGTGCGCCCCTCGATGTAATAGCCCATGCGCTCGGCGACCTGCGCGAAGGGCGCCAGGTCGAAATTGTGCAGCGAGAGCGTCACCGAATCCTCGCGGCTGCGCGAGGCGACGCCGTCGAGCAGCAGCTCCTGCTCGCGGTTCATCACGTAGAACTTGTCGATCACGACCTGCGCGGTGTCGAGCAGGATTTTGCGGGCGAAAATCTGCCACGTCTTGTCGCCGCGGGTGATGTGCGAGGGAAGAATCCGCAAATCGACGACGCGGCCGTTGGGTCCGTGCTCGTCGGCCACCGCGGCGCGGAACCCGACGAGTCCCGAGACGCGGCGCAGGGTGTCGTCGAAGCCTGCCGAGAGCTGCACGCGGTTCTGCCGCGCGCCGCCCGTCAGCGAGAGGCGCGGAAGGTGCAGCACCCCTGCATAGAGATCCTCGGCCGAGGCGTAGACCGCCAGCGAGTCGCCGCGGTTCGAGGCGTTGACCGAAAGGCGCGTGGCAAGCATGCGCCGGCGCTCGATGTATTCCGACGCTGCCTTGAGCGACAACTGGTCGCTGGCCGGATTGAACAACAGTTGCAGCGACGAGCCGTCGGCGATCTGAAGTCCCGTCGACACGGCGTCGGCCACGGGGTTGAAATTGCGGATGTTGACCGACAGCAGCGAGAAGTCGTTGGCCACGGCGGCCTTGCGTTCCGAAGGCGTCTCCTCCCACTTTTCGCCGCCCAGCATCGGCAGGTATTTCCACGCGCTCCGGCGCAGGTATTCGAAGACGGTGCGGTAGCTGGTTTTCGACCGGAACGTGACGTCGGCGAAGTCCGAGCGCAGTTCCACGAACTTGCTCCGCTCGGAGTTCTCGCCCGTGACGGTCATGCTGGCGGCCGCGATCTCCTTGTCGTTGTAGCGGTAGCGGGCGTCGGTCACCTGAATGCGGCCGTTCAGATCGTCGAGCGAACGCCCTCCGGCGGCAGCGACGATGCGGCCCGAGAGCTGCGACACCGAGTCGCGGCGGTTGACGTGCAGCCGGGCCAGATCGGCGTGCCGCAGGTCCATCGTGAAGTCGTAGCGCGGCACGGAGTCGTTCAGGTCGACCGTGCCGAAGAAGTCGAAGTCGAGGTTGGGATCGCGGGCCGTGATGCGTCCGTCGAACTCGCGGTTGCGCAGGCGGCCGTCGAGCCGCAGCGAGTCGTAGACATAGCCGTTGAATCCCAGCTGCGTGACGTTGCCCACGACGTTGGCGTCGGCCACGCCCCTGCCGATCACGCCGTCGACATAGGCCGTGAGGGTGGCGTTGCCCAGCAGATCGCGGCGGTCGAGCAGCTCGCCCAGACGCAGGTTGCGCGTCTCGACATCGCCCCGCACGCTGCTCAACCCCCCTTTGACCGGGGCCATTTTCAGGTTGCAGGAGACGTTGCCCACGCCCGTCGCGGCGCCCAGCTGCATGTCGAACGACGAGAGCAGTCCCCGGAAACGGGCATTGAGGTCGATCTGCCCGGAATTGCCCAGCACGCCGACCAGCTTGTCCGAGAGTTTGCGGCCCGCGATGCCGAGGACCAGCTCGTCCACGGCCCGGGCCGTGGAGCGCAGGCGGGGAACCGACAGGTCGAAACGGGTCTTCCGGATGTCGGGAAGCCCCTTCACCGAGGCGTCGGCCACGAGCGTCGTCCCCTCGCCGATCTGCATGCTCCTGATCCGGCCCGTGAAATCGGACACCACGCCGGCGACCTCGACGTTTACGTCGGTGAAATCCACATGCCAGTCGCGCAGCTTCGGGGCGAAAAAGGCGATGTCGTCGGTCGAAACGGTCGTATTGCGCATCGAGGCGTCGATGCGCACCTCGCCGATGAAATCCTTGTACTGCGCCCACGAGTCGCCCGCCAGCGAGACGAACGGAAAGTTGACGTTCGAACGCGGCGTGATGATCGAGGCGTTCTCGAAGCCCAGACAGCCCTGCGTCATGTAGAACCGCCCGGCCAGGTGGTTCAGCACGAAGCCGCTGCGTTCGCGGGCCGAAAAGGCCGCAATGGAGGTGTAAATGGCCTGCCCGTCGATCGTGAAATCGTCCACGCGGGCCGTGATGCCGTAGAGGTGCATGTGCGAGAAGTCGATGCCGTGCTCCGGATCGCGATGGTCGAGCCGTTCGAGGCAGAGGTCCATGTTCTCGATCGAGGCCTTCTTCAGCGAGAGGCGGAAATTGCCCTTCTTGGGTTTGTCGGGGTCGGAAATGCGGTCGACGATCTGTTTGATGTTCATCTCCCCGCCGGGCGTCTGCCGCAGGTAAAGCCTCGCGTCGGCGATCTCGCCGCGGCTCAGCTCCAGCCCGCCGCCGAAGATGCCGAAACTCGTGATGAAGGCGTCGAGCTTCCCGACGTAAAGCAGCGTGTCGCGCTGGTAGTCCTCGACATAGAAGCCCTTGACCCTGACCTTCGAGAAGATGCCGATGTCCACGCGGTCGATCGACACGGTGGTCTCCAGCTTGCGCGAGACGAAGCACGCGGCCCTGTGCACCGCGTAGTTCTGCACGGCGGGAATGTCGAGCAGCAGCGAGAGCGCCACGGGAACAATTATCAGCAACAAAACCGCCGCCGAGAACACCTTTCCCAATATTTTTATACCTTTGCGCATCAGGACTCCTATATAACCTGCAAATTTAGCGAAAATAGTTAAAAAACAATTATAATTCCGGATGGATATTACAATTCTCGGCATCGAATCCTCGTGTGACGACACCTCTGCCGCCGTGCTCCGCAACAACGTCCTGCTGTCGAACGTCATCGCCTCGCAGGCGGTTCACGTCAAATACGGCGGCGTGATCCCCGAACTGGCCTCGCGGGCCCACCAGCAGAACATCATCCCCGTCGTGGACACGGCGCTCAAGGAGGCGGGCGTCGCCGCCGACCGGATCGACGCCATCGCCTTCACCCGCGGCCCGGGGCTGGTCGGATCGCTGCTCGTGGGCGTGTCGTTCACCAAGGGGCTTTCGATCGCCCGCAACATCCCGATGGTCGAGGTCAACCACCTTCAGGGGCACATTCTCTCACACTTCATCGACCTTCGGGACCGCACGCTGCCCCATCCGGACTTTCCGTTCCTGTGTCTTCTGGTGAGCGGCGGCCACACGCAGATCGTGCGCGTGGACTCCCCGCTCGAAATGGAGATCATCGGCACGACGATCGACGACGCCGCGGGCGAGGCCTTCGACAAGTGCGCCAAGGTGATGGGACTGCCCTACCCGGGCGGCCCGGTGATCGACCGTCTGGCCAAGGAGGGCGATCCGAAGGCATTCCGCTTCGCGCATCCCCGCGTCGAGGGCTACGACTATTCGTTCTCGGGCCTGAAAACCTCGTTCCTCTACACGCTGCGCGACGCCGTGGCCGCAGACCCCGACTTCATCGAGACGCACAAGGCCGACCTCTGCGCCTCGCTGCAAGGGACCATCGTCGAGATTCTGCTCGACAAACTCATCCGCGCCTCGAAGGAGACGGGCATCCGCGACATCGCCATCGCGGGCGGCGTCTCGGCCAACTCGGGCCTGCGCGACGGCATCGCCGAAGCGGGCCGCCGGCGCGGCTGGCGAACGTTCCTTCCGGAGTTCAAGTTCACGACCGACAACGCGGCGATGATCGCCATGGCGGGCTACTACCGCTACCTGCGGGGCGACTTCTCGTCGCTCGACGTCTCGCCCGTGGCGCGGCTCGAGGAGTTGTAAGCTACTCACTCACAAAAAAAATAATTTATGCAAACATCCAGATTCATGCGGGTCCTTTCGGGGCTGCTGCTGTCAGTTTTCGCCGTCACCGGCCCAACCGCCTGCAACGACGACAACGACAAGAACACCGCGACGCTGACCGTCAGCACAGACGCCCTCGTACTGGGCGGCGAGGCCGGGGAGTCCGAAACCTTCACCATCACTACGACCGCCGCGTGGAAGGCCGTCCCCTCGGGCGAAGGCTTCACGCTCGACAAGACCGAGGGCACGGGTGACGCTACCGTCCGCGTAACCGCCGCCGCGGGCAACTGGGACGGCTATGTGAAGCAGCTGGGCAGCATCGAGATCGCGGCCACGAACGTCGACGGAGTGAAAACCGTCAGCGTCAGCCAGGACGAAATCACCCCGGTGCTGCCGTCCGAGGTAACCCTGGTGGCCGATTTTACGCTGGGAGCTTCGGTCGCCACCCCCGAGCTGCCGCCCTATTCGACGGATAACTTCACGACCGGGCGCCATGAGTACACGATCGGCGGCTACACATTTGCCATTTTCGTCGATCCGGACGAGGGCGGCAAATTCTACTGGCTCGACAACAAACAGTTCAGCCCCTCCATTCCGGATCCGGCCCAAGGACTGTTTTTCAGCAAATTAGGCGCATACGTCGAATTCCCGGCCATCGCCGGCAAAGTTCTTTCGGAGGTTCACTACCTGCCCACGAGCCAGCAGAACGACGTCAGCCTCGACCTGTTCGGCGCCGACAATTCGGAACCGCAGTATACGCTCGATTACGGCGACGACGGCACATGGTCCTACACACTGATCGACGCCCGAGAGAACCTGCGTTACCGCATCGAGATCACCAACAAGAAAAACGCGCAGCTCGCCAAACTCAAACTCGTCTACGCCGCGGCGAAATGACGCACGACATCCGGCAAAGACAAACCCCTCCCGGCCATTTGGCCGGGAGGGGTTTGTCTTTATTGGGAGGCGGCGGATCACTTCGCGCCGAAGAGTTTTTCCCGGAGCGAGAAGCCTTCGCATTTCGCGGCGAAGCTGTCGTACTCGGTGCGGAGCGATGTCATCAGCTCCCGGACCGACTGAATCTTCTCGGCACGCCAGGCGTTCGAGCCGCAGAAGGCGTAGCCGTTGCGGAGCTTGCCCTTGAAAGCGTTATAGAGGGCCAGCATGATGCAGTAGGGGCTGTGCGTCACGTCGCACGTCTTGATGCAGTCGAACGGGCACGCCTTGGGGACCTTCAGGCCCTCCTTCACGCGGTCGAGGAACGAGTTGCGAATGGCCCGACCCGGCATGCCGACGGGGCTTTGGATGATCTCGATGTCCTCCTCGTGCGCCTCGATGTAGCTCTGCTTGAAAGCCGGATCGGCGTCGCACTCGTCGGTGGTGACGAAGCGCGTCCCCATCTGCACGCCGTCGGCGCCCAGCGCCATGATGCGGTAGATGTCCTCGCCCGTATAGATGCCGCCGCCGGCGATCACCGGAATGCGGCAGTTGTGCTCGGCCTCGAAGGCACGGACCTCGGCCACGATCTGCGGAACGATGGCTTCGAGCGAATAGTGCTCGTCGGCGATCTGGTCGGCCTTGTAACCCAGGTGGCCGCCCGCCTTGGGACCCTCGACCACGATGGCGTCGGGGATGTACTTATATTCCGAGAACCATTTCTGGCACAGTACCTTCGCGGCGCGCGCCGACGAAACGATCGGAGCCAGTTTGGTCTTGGCGTCTTCCGTGAGGAACGACGGCAGGTTCAACGGAAGCCCCGCACCCGAGAAGATGATGTCGGCCTTCTCGGCGATGGCGGTCTTCACCATGTCGGCGAAGTTGGACATGGCGACCATGACGTTGACGCCGATGATGCCCTTCGTCGCTTCGCGGGCCTTGCGAAGCTCCTCCTTCAGCCCCCAGATCGAGGCGGCGCGATAGTCCTTCGAATAGTTGTTATAGATCGCCCCGAGACCGGCCGACGAGATGACGCCGACACCGCCCTGATTGGCCACGGCCGATGCCAGGCCCGCAAGGGAGACGCCTACGCCCATACCGCCCTGAACGATGGGCATGGAGGCGCATAAATTTCCGATTTTCAATGATTTCATGCTGTTTACTTAAAAGAATAAGTGACGTAACGGGGTACAAGGTACGGAAAATCGGAGCGTTTGGTTCCGCGCGGGAACATATTTAACGCAGACTTCACATTGTCCGCTCACAAAAACCGGATGCCGCGGACCCGTTTCTGCCCCCGGCCGGCGGCCTCGCGCTCGACGATGCCCGTCACGACATCCGCCGCGTCGTGCCATCGGTTGGCGCGAAACTTCCGGCGGTAGGTCGTCAGATGGGCGTAGAGTTCGGGCCAGCGGAGGTTCCAGCCGCGGGGAAAACGCACGAGGTGGAGCGCCGTGGCCGAATTGGAGAGGATGCGCGCCTCCTTGTTGCCGCTCTGGTGGAACCACTCGACGCGCACGCCCGGCGCAAGTGCCTGCACGGCCCGGGCGAAACCGCGGCCGCCGTTGTTGCTCTCGATGGCGGCCTGCCGCGTGTCCGAGCGCACGAGCATCTCCCCCACCAGCGGCTCGGTCGCCTCCATCGGCTCGCGCGAATAGACCGCGTCGGTAATGTAAATCACCCCGTTGGCATCGACCGCATAGGAGAGCGAACAGAGGTAGTCGTCGCCCGTGTCGGCGGTGTCGGTGTAGTTGGCGCGGCGGACGATCTCGTGTGGCAGACAGTCGTACTCGGCGAAATTCAGCCCGTACAACAGCCCCTCGCGGGCCGACGGACGCCCCTGATACATCGCCTCGAATTGCAGCGGGTCCAGCCGCCGCTTGGCCTCCAGCAGCGCAGCGCCGTGCTGCCGCTCCCACAACGCCTCGCCCGGCTGGCGGGGGTCGACCTCCGTGGGCGGCGCGGTTTTCAGAGCCTCGAAATTGAGGTGCAGCCACCGGTCGGCAGGCAGCGTGTCGAGCTGCGACCACGCGCGCAGCTCCTCGACCGGCTCGCGGACCGCGAGGGCGCCGATCAGGTCCTCCTCGTGCCAGCGGGTGAAGACCACCAGCTCGCGCGAGGCGTTGTGCATGCGGGTCCGCACGACGGAGGTGTACCACTCCCAGCAGTTGGCGCGGACGAGCGGCGAATTGGCTTCAAGCGCGTCTTTATATAAATCGTCCAAAACAAAGCAATCCACGCGGTTACCCGTCAGCGACCCTTCGCGGCCGACGGAGAGCAGCCCGCCCCGGCGGCCGATGATCTCGACCTCGTCGGCCGTGCGGATGTAGCCGGGCGGTTTCGCCCCCCGCTTGATGGAGGTGTCCGGAAAAAAGGCCGCGTATTCCTGCGATTCGAGGATGCGCTGCACGCGGCGGTTGAACTTCGAGGCCAGCGTCCCCGAGTAGGAGGCGATCGCCACCCGGCAGTCGGGGTCGAGCCCCAGCACGTAGGCCGGGAGCAGGGTCGTGGCCCCGACGCTCTTACCGTGCTGGGGCGGCATGGTGACGATCAGCCGCCGGACGCGCCCCGCGGCAAAGGCCTCCAGCACCCGGTAATAGGCCCGGTGGAAGGGTTCGAGCTCGAGAAAGGGATAGACCCCGAGGGCGAAATCGGCGAAGGACGGGGGCGCGGCCGGCGGCGCGTCGTCCGGAAGCACCAGCCCCTCGGGAAACGGCGAGCCGCCGGAAAACAGCGGAAAGCCCGCAAATACGGCATCGCACGCGGGAGCATCCGGAGAGGCGTTCCCGCCGGTTACGAAAACCTCTGCGGAGGAGCGCTCCGCAGAGGTCGGTTCGGTTGGTTTGAGCATTTTACTGAATTTTTTTGAAAAACCCATGCGCGGCGCCGCGGCGGGCAGGTTTTTTGTCGGGGTGCGCTCCGGCGGCAGCGCCGTGCCGGGGAAGGAGGGCCGGAGCGCGGCGGCAGGTCAGAGGAGCGCGCGCACCTCGGAAAACGAGAAGTCGTTCAGCGCTTCGCCGTCGCTGCCGACGGTGTGAAACTCCCACCAGACGGGAACCAGGTCCGCAATCGCGTCCCGGTCGCCCTCGGGGAGCTGCTCGCGCCGCCGGTAGACGATCACCGAGGCCGTGAGCCGGCACTCCATATCGCCGAAAGGAAACGTGAGCGAGCCTGAAAAGTAACTTCCCCCGCCGATGGCCTCCGCAAGACGCGCGGCCACTTCAAGGTAAAGTTCCGATGAAACCGAATACATCATTGATAATTAATCGTTTTTTCGCAAAAGAGTTTGCAGAAGAAAATAAATTGTTTAACTTTGCAGAACAAAGATAAGTTCAAAATTTGAATTTTCTGCAATAAAGTTCAAATATTTTATATAAATAATTCCGATAACAAAGCGATGAACGAACGGGTAAAACTGATACGCAAGCAGCTCGGCATGACACAAGAGCAACTGGCACAACGACTTGGAATCGGCAAAGCGGCGCTGTCGATGATCGAAACCGGCAAGGCGGGGCTTTCGGCGCGCAACCGCAACATATTGGTTCAGGAATTGAACGTCAATCCCGACTGGCTCGAAACCGGCAAGGGCAACATGTTCAACGCCGAACCCGATCTGACGGCCTACATGCACCGCACGGACAACTCGCTGCCGCTGCAAAGCGTCCCCCTCTACTCGATCGAGGGCACGGCGGGCCTGGTCCCGCTGTTCACCGACCAGGCGCAGAGCAAGCCCGTCAACTTCATCCACATTCCCAACCTCCCGAAATGCGACGGGGCGATCTATATCGTCGGCGACTCGATGTACCCGCTGCTCAAGAGCGGCGACATCGTGCTGTACAAGCAGCTGCGCGACATAAACGACATCTTCTGGGGCGACATGTACCTGCTGTCGATCGACATCGACGGCGAGGAGTACGTGACGGTGAAGTACATTCAGAAATCAGACCGCGCAGGCTACGTGAAACTCGTGAGCCAGAACCAGCACCACGCCGACAAGGACGTGGAGATCTCGCGCATCCGCGCCATCGCGCTCGTGAAGGCGAGCATCAGGATGAACTCGATCCGTTAGCAGAAACAGCGGAGGCAGACCGAAGGGGCGAAAAAACGCAATCGGACAAAGCTGCGCAAATAAAATCCGGTTTTGGGTAACCAATTCCGGATTTTTTATTATCTTTGCAAAGGTCGAATTGGTTCGCCAATTTCGACCGTGTCAAACTCCGGGCTGCGGCCCGCCGTTCCGGAATACAACGAATGCAACAATTATAACTATGAAAACCAATTACGAAATCCGCTATGCGGCGCATCCCGAGGATGCGAAAAGCTACGACACGGCGCGTCTGCGCCGCGATTTCCTGATCGAAAAGGTATTCACGGCCGACGAGGTCAACATGGTCTACTCGATGTACGACCGCATGGTCGTCGGAGGCGCCATGCCTGTCGCCGAGACGCTCCGCCTCGAAGCCATCGACCCGCTGAAGGCTCCGTTCTTCCTCACGCGCCGCGAAATGGGCATCTACAACGTCGGAGGCCCCGGCGTGGTGAAGGCCGGCGACGCCGTGTTCGAACTCGGCTACAAGGAGGCCCTCTACCTCGGTTCGGGCGACCGCGAGGTGACCTTCGCGAGCAAGGACGCCGGGAATCCCGCCAAATTCTATTTCAACTCGCTGACCGCACACCGCAACTACCCCGACAAGAAGGTCACCAAAGCCGACGCCGTGGTGGCCCACATGGGTTCGCTCGAAGGGTCGAACGACCGCAACATCAACAAGATGCTCGTGAACCAGGTGCTGCCGACCTGCCAGTTGCAGATGGGCATGACCGAGCTGCTGCCCGGAAGCGTGTGGAACACGATGCCCGCACACGTGCACTCGCGCCGCATGGAGGCCTATTTCTATTTCGAAGTGCCCGAGGACCAGGCCGTGTGCCACTTCATGGGCGAAGTCGACGAGACGCGCCACATCTGGATGAAGGGCGATCAGGCCGTGCTCTCGCCCGAATGGTCGATCCACAGCGCCGCAGCCACGCACAACTACACCTTCATCTGGGGCATGGGCGGCGAGAACCTCGACTACGGCGACCAGGATTTTTCGAAAATAACGGACCTGAAATAATTCATAATTCAAAATTCATAATTCAAAATTATGGTAAACTTTTCACTGGAAGGTAAGGTCGCGCTCGTGACGGGCGCCTCTTACGGCATCGGATTCGCACTGGCAACGGCTTTCGCACGTCAGGGCGCAAAAATCGTCTTCAACGACATCAAACAGGAGCTGGTGGACAAAGGCCTGGCCGCCTACAAGGCCGAGGGCATCGAGGCCAAAGGCTACGTCTGCGACGTGACCAGCGAGGAGCAGGTGAACGCCATGGTGGCGCAGATCGAAAAAGAGGTCGGCATCGTGGACATCCTCGTCAACAACGCCGGCATCATCAAGCGCATCCCGATGGTCGAGATGACCGCCGCGGAGTTCCGCCAGGTGATCGACATCGACCTCAACGGCCCGTTCATCGTCTCGAAGGCCGTCATCCCCTCGATGATCAAGAAGGGCAAGGGCAAGATCATCAACATCTGCTCGATGATGTCGGAGCTGGGCCGCGAGACCGTCTCGGCCTACGCCGCAGCCAAAGGCGGACTGAAGATGCTGACCCGCAACATCGCTTCGGAGTACGGCGAATACAACATCCAGTGCAACGGCATCGGCCCGGGTTACATCGCGACGCCCCAGACCGCACCGCTGCGCGAGCGTCAGGCCGACGGATCGCGCCACCCGTTCGATTCGTTCATCGTGGCCAAGACCCCCGCGGCACGCTGGGGCACGCCCGAAGACCTGATGGGACCCGCCGTGTTCCTCGCATCGGACGCTTCGGATTTCGTCAACGGACACATCCTCTACGTCGACGGCGGCATTCTGGCCTACATCGGCAAGCAGCCGCAGTAGGTTCCGCACACCTCCGCATGAAACAGCCCCCGCTCACCGAAGCGGGGGCTGTTTCCGTTTTCAGGGCCGGCATGCCGCGCGTTTCAGGCCCAGAGGGCCTCCAGACGCCGGGCGACGACCTCGTCGGTGATGTAGTCGTCGTACTCCATATAACGGTCGACCATGCCGTTGGGCGTGAGTTCGATGATGCGGTTGGCGACCGTATTGACGAATTCGTGGTCGTGCGAACTCATCAGCACGTTGCCCTTGAAATTGATCAGCGAGTTGTTGAACGCCTGGATGGATTCGAGGTCGAGGTGGTTGGTCGGAGAGTCCAGCACGAGCGTATTGGGCTGCTGGATCATCATCTTCGCCACCATGCAGCGCACCTTCTCGCCGCCGGAGAGGACGCTGACCTTCTTGTAAATCTCCTCGCCGCTGAAGAGCATCTTGCCCAGATACCCCCTCAAATAGAGTTCCGAGGTGTCGGACGAGAACTGCGCCAGCCAGTCGACGATCGAGAGCTGGCTCTCGAACCAGGGGGCGTTGTTGAGCGGAAGGTAGGCGTAATTGATCGTCGTGCCCCACTCGACGACGCCCGAATCGGCCTTGTCGTCGCCGACCAGAATGTCGAACAGCGCCGACACGGCACGCGGATCGCGCGCCAGGAAGGCGATCTTGTCGCCCTTCTCGACCGTGAAGCTGACGTCGCTGAAAAGCCGTTCGCCGTTCACCGTCTTGCTCAACTCGTCGACCCCGAGGATCTTCGTGCCCGCCTCGCGTTCGGGCTGGAAGATGATGCCCGGGTATTTGCGCATCGAGGGCTTGATCTCCTCGATGTTGAGCCGTTCGAGCATCTTCCGGCGCGAAGTCGTCTGCTTCGACTTGGCGACGTTGGCGCTGAACCGCTGGATGAATTCCAGCAATTCCTTTTTCTTCTCCTCGGCCTTCTTGTTCTGGTTCTGCTGCTGGCGCAGGGCGAGCTGGCTCGATTCGTACCAGAAGCTGTAATTGCCCGAGAAAAGGTTGATGTCGCTGTAATCAATATCGACCGTATGCGTGCACACCGAATCGAGGAAGTGGCGGTCGTGCGAGACGACCAGCACCGTGTTTTCGTAATTCGACAGGTAATTCTCCAGCCACGCGATCGTCGTCCGGTCGAGGTCGTTGGTCGGCTCGTCGAGCAGCAGGTTGTCGGGTTTGCCGAACAGGGCCTGCGCCAGCAGCACGCGCACCTTCTCCTTGGCGCTCAAATCGCGCATCAGCTGGCCGTGCAGGGCTTCCCGGACCCCGAGGCTGCTCAACAGGTTGGCGGCGTCGCTCTCGGCGTTCCAGCCCTGCATCTCCGCGAACCGCTCCTCCAGCTCCCCGGCCCGGAGACCGTCCTCCTCCGAAAAGTCGGGCTTGGCGTACAACGCCTCCTTCTCCTTCATCGTCTCCCACAGCGGCTGATGCCCCATCAGAACCGTGTCGAGGACCGTAAACCCGTCATAGGCGAAGTGGTCCTGCTTGAGCACCGACAGGCGTTCGCCCGGGCCGAAGGCCACGTTGCCCCGCGACGGGGTCACCTCGCCGCTGAGCACTTTGAGGAACGTGGACTTCCCCGCCCCGTTGGCCCCGATCACACCGTAGCAGTTGCCCGGGGTGAATTTGAGATTGATATCCTTGAAAAGAACCCGTTTTCCGTATTGCACCTCTAAATTCGAAACTGTAATCATCCTTAAAATCTGAATTTGAAACTGCAAAAGTAGCCCAAAAGAACGAGGAAACCGCACCGGAATGAAAAAAATCGTCCGGATCGCCGCTTTTCGGCCCGAAATTCCGGCGGCATGCGGAGCGCATCCGAAAGAACGGAGTCCGAAAAGGTTTTTCAGCGACGATCGCAACAAAAAGTTATCTTTTGAATTACAGCGAATTAGCGATCCGGGGCGCAAAAAACCGACAGACACGGAACGGAAAGCTAAAAAATCGCCCGAAAAAGTCCGATATGACAATTTATTTAATATATTTGCATAACGGACAGGATCGGTTCGGCATGGACTGCGAACAAATTCGCCGTTTTGCCCCAATCAGTCACTGTATATTTGCGAAATCGTTGTTAACCCATAATCTGAAACCAAAATCATGGAACAATCAAAAGTGCGGGAGTTGCAGGACGTCGTGATCCGCTTTTCGGGCGATTCGGGCGACGGCATGCAGCTCACGGGCACGCTCTTTTCCGACACTTCGGCGCTGTTGGGAAACGGCATCTCGACCTTCCCCGACTACCCCGCCGAAATCCGCGCCCCGCAGGGAACCGTTGCGGGCGTTTCGGGCTTCCAGGTCCATTTCGGCGACCACCGCGAGCTGAATCCCGGTGACTACTGCGATGTGCTGGTGGCGATGAACCCCGCGGCGCTCAAGGCCAACCGAAAGTGGCTCAAGCCGGGCGCGACGGTCATCCTCGACGGCGATTCGATCACCGAAGAACATCTCAAGAAGGCGGGATTCGCAACCCTCGATCCGCTGGCAGAACTCAAGCTCGACGAATACAACGTCGTCGTTCCCGACATCACCTCCATGACGCGCGAGGCGCTGAAAGAAACCGGACTCGACAACAAGGCCGTCGTCAAGTGCAAGAACATGTTCGCACTGGGCATCTGCTTCTGGCTGTTCGACCGTCCGGAGGATTACGCACTCAAATACCTCGACGGGAAATTCGCCAAGAAAAATCCCGCCGTGGCCCAGGCCAACAAGCTGGCCATAGCGGCAGGCTATAACTACGCCGCAAACACCCACCAGTTCGCCAACAACTACACCGTGGCCCCGGCTCCCCGCGAAAAGGGCACCTACCGGTCGATCAACGGCAACGTCGCCACGGCGTGGGGACTCTGCGCCGCGGCCGAGAAGGCGGGCCTGCCGCTCTTCTGCGGTTCGTACCCGATCACCCCGGCCACGGTGATCCTCGAAGAACTGGCCAAACGCAAGGACCTCGGGGTGAAGACCGTGCAGGCCGAGGACGAGATAGCCGGCATCTGCACGGCCATCGGCGCGGCCTTCGCGGGCAATTTCGCCGTGACGACCACCTCGGGCCCCGGACTGTCGCTCAAGAGCGAAGCGCTGGGACTGGCGGTGATGACCGAACTGCCGCTGGTCGTGGTGGACGTACAGCGCGGAGGACCCTCGACGGGCCTGCCGACGAAAACCGAGCAGAGCGACCTCCAGCAGGCGCTTTACGGCCGTAACGGCGAGTGCCCGGTGATCGTCGTGGCGGCATCGTCGCCCAGCGACTGCTTCCACTACGCCTTCGAAGCCGGACGCCTGGCCATGGAGCACATGACGCCCGTGATCCTGCTGACCGACGGATTCATCGCCAACGGCTCCGAGCCGTGGCGGATTCCCGAGATGAAGGACTACCCCGCCATTCAGCCCCCGATCGTGGACAAGGCTCCCGAAGGAGGGTTCATGCCCTATGTACGCAACGAAAAACTGGCCCGCGGCTGGGCGTTCCCCGGCAAAGTGGGTCTGGAGCACCGCGTGGGCGGACTGGAGAAGGACTGCGTGAAGGGCTGCATCTCGCACGACCCGGCCAACCACCAGAAGATGACCGACACCCGCGCGGCGAAGGTGGCCAAAGTCGCCGACGACATTCCCGCACAGGCCGTCTGGGGCGATGCGGAAGGCGACCTGCTGGTCGTAGGCTGGGGCGGCACGCGCGGCCACCTGCAAAACGCCGTGAACGAAATGCGCCGCGAGGACAAAAAGGTCTCGCTGTGCCATTTCAACTACATCAACCCGCTGCCGAAGGGGGTGCGCGACATCTTCGCGAAGTTCCGCAGGATCGTCGTCTGCGAGCTGAACGAAGGACAGTTCGCGGCCTATCTGCGCCAGAACTTCCAGGAGTTCCCCTACGAACAGTACAACAAGTGCGAGGGACTGCCCTTCACGGTCGCAGAACTTAAACAGAAATTCGAATCCTTACTGAAGTAACCATGGCAGACTACAAATACACCCCTGCGGATTTCAAGAGCGACCAGGAGGTACGCTGGTGTCCCGGATGCGGCGACCACGCGATTTTGAGCGCCGTGCAGCGCGCGCTGCCCGAAATCGCCGACGCGCTCGACACGCCCCACAACCTGTTCACGTTCGTGTCGGGCATCGGATGCTCGTCGCGGTTCATCTACTACATGAAGACCTACGGGTTCCACTCCGTGCACGGGCGCGCCAACGCCGTGGCGACGGGCGTCAAGACGGCCAACCCGCGCCTCTCGGTGTGGGTCACCACCGGCGACGGCGACTCGCTGGCCATCGGCGGCAACCACTTCATCCACGCCATCCGCCGCAACGTGGACCTCAACGTCATCCTGTTCAACAACGAGATTTACGGCCTCACGAAGGGCCAGTACTCCCCCACTTCGAAGCTGGGCAAGATCACCAAGACCTCGCCCTACGGAACGGTCGAGAAGCCGTTCAACCCCGGCGAACTGGTCATCGGCGCCAAGGGCACGTTCTTCGCCCGCACGATCGACATGGAGGTCGCCCTCTCGAAGGAGTGCATGATCGCCGCGGCCAGACATACGGGCATGTCGGTGATCGAAGCGTTGCAGAACTGCGTGATTTTCAACGATAAGACCCACGCCGACTTCGCAGCCGACAAGGCCACGCGCGCCGAACGCACGGTGACGCTGCGCCACGGAGAGAAAATGCTCTTCGGCGCCAACAACGAAAAGGGCATCGTGTTCGAGAACATGAAACTCAAGGTGGTGACCGTGGGCCAGGACGGCTACACGCTGGACGATGTGCTGACGCACGACGCCCACGAGCGCGACACCACGCTGCACTCGATGCTGGCGGCGATGAAATACCCCGACTACCCGGTAGCGCTGGGCGTAATCCGCTCGGTCGAGGACGACTCGGTCTACGACCGCGCCGTGGAGAAGCAGGTCGAGGAGGTCAAAGCCACGAGCAAAATTCACTGCGTGGACGACCTGCTCCGCTCGGGAGCCACCTGGGAGGTGGAATAGTCCCGCAGCCGGGAAGCCGGCATCCGGACAACGAAACGGCGGACCCTTTCCCGGGGTCCGCCGTTCGTTTCGGCAGGAGAGAGGGGTTTCGGCAGGAGAGAGGGGTTTCGGCAGGAGGGAGGGGTTTCGGCAGGTGGAGGCCCCCCGCAACCGGGAATCAATAGACATTGGCCGATTTGCGGACGATATTCTCCAGCAGGCGCTGCATATTGGCGATCACCGGACTGCCAGCCATGCCGTATGCCGCACCCTGCCGCTTCATCTGCGTCCGTTGTCGAGCGTCGTGGCGGCATAGATCATCGCCCGGTTCCCGGGTTTGGCAATCAGCACCCCGCCAGCCAGCCTGATGTCCCAATGGCTGATGTTCTCGGCCGAGGCCCAGATGTCGGAGAAACCCTTCAGCGACGGGCTTCCGGAAGCGTTCCGAAGAGCTTCGGGAGGTTTTTTCGAAAAAAGTTCAATTTCGGAGCCGATTTTTCGGGCCGAAAATTGTGGAAATAAAAAAATCCGATTATCTTTGCACCCACAACAAGGGGGATTAGCTCAGCTGGCTAGAGCGCTTGCATGGCATGCAAGAGGTCACGAGTTCGAATCTCGTATTCTCCACCATAAAAACGGGACCATCGAAAGATGGTCCCGTTTTTCAGTGTATGTTTCCGGCCGTATCGGCCGCACCCGGCACAAACGGCACAAACGGCACAAAAGCATCCGTGCCGGCCTCCACCCGCAACATTAGCGATAATTCAGCGGAAAAACCACGGCAGCAGCCAAAAACGACAAAACGAAATATCCGGCCGTCCTTGCGGACGGCCGGATATGCGCAACGCTGCCGGAAGGCGTTATTTGTCCCGGAAAAAAGCCGTGACGAAAGGCGCTTCGAGCAGGTAATCGGCGCATTCGCGGACGCTGCGCACGATGTCGTTGTAGCTCGAACCTTCGATCTCGACGATGATGTTCTCCACGCCGGCTTCCCGCGCGTTGGCGAAGATGGCGTCGAAGCCCACCATGCCGCTCTGGCCGATCTCACGACGATCCTTGATGTGCAGGAGCCGGAAACGCCCCGGATACTTCTTGAAGTAGTCCACCGGGCTGGCCTTGCCCATCACAGTCCAGTAGACGTCCATTTCGAACAGCACCTTGTCGGGATCGGTGTTTTCGAGCATGTAGTCCAGCATGACCTTATCCTCGATCTTCTCGAACTCGCGCGAGTGGTTGTGGTAGCCGAACTTCATGCCGGCGGCCGCACAGCGCGCACCCACCTCGTTGAAATAGCGGCAGTAGGTCTGCAAATCCTTGAGCGTCGAAATCTTACGCATCGAGGGGACCACGATATATTCCGCACCGGCGGCCTTGTGCGCCGCGATGCACTCGTCCCACCAAGCGAGGGCCTTCGAGAAATCGCCGCTCGCCAGCTCCTCGTCGGAGAGGTTGAGCGTGCAGTGCGTGGAAATCACCCGCATACCGGCATCCTCGACATCCTTGCGGAATTGCTCGGGAGTCTGCCCGTAGAGCATTCCGTCCTTGTAGCTGGCGGCCTCGACCGAAGTGTAGCCCATGTCGGCGAGCTGTTTCAGGACGGGTTTGTAATCGCCCTGGCTCTTGCCGAAAACCCCGATCAGGCTGCGCACCGAATAGAGCTGGATACCGATGTCCTTCTTCGGGGCCTTCTTCGCTTTGGCGGATGCTCCGCCGGGGAGCATCGCCAGAGCGAGGAGGACGCAGATGACTGCGAATAGCCTGTTTCTCATCGTAAGAAGCCCTTAATCGAGAATCTTGACACGGATATTGCGGAACCAGACGTCGTCGCCGTGGTCCTGAAGGCCGATGTAGCCTTCGTGGTTCTCACCGCCGCAGTTGTTCAGCAACTCGAACGCCAGGGGCCACTTCTCGGAGCTGAACTTGCTGTTCTCCAGCATCTCGGTCCACTGGGGAGTCCACAGGTGGTACTCCACGACGTTCTTGTCGTTCTGGCCGTGTACGACCGTGCCTTTGTAAACCATGATCTTGGCCTTGTTCCACTCGCCGAAGGGATTCTGGTTCTGCGGAACGGCGGGGATCATGTCGTAGAGCGACGCCGACTGGCGGTTGCCGTCGACACCCAGCTTGGCATCGGGATGGTTGGTGTTGTCGAGCACCTGATACTCGGGGCACGAGATGTAGATCGGCTCGTACTTGGTCTTGCCGTCCTTCTGGGTCGTAACCTCCTGGGCCAGGTAGAAGATGCCCGAGTTGCCGCCCTTCGAAACCTTCCACTCCATCTCCAGCTCGAAGTTCTTGAACTTCTTGGCGAAGATCAGGTCGCCGCCCTCGCCCGTCTGGGCCTCGCCGCCGCCCGAGCCGTTGAACTTGATGGCGCCATCCTCCACCGTCCAGCGCGAAGGAGCCTTGTCCTTGCCGTAGCCGCGCCAGCCGTTGAGCGTCTTGCCGTCGAAAATCACGTAGTAACCGTCCTTGTCCTGCGGGAACGAGGCGAGGTCCACCTGTGCGTTGTCGACAACGGTGTATTCGGGAACGGCTTTCTTGGCGGTTTTGGCATCGGCCGTTTCAGCCGTCTTGGCCTTGCCGCCGGGGCCGCCGCACGAAACCAGCGATGCGGTCAGAGCCGCGCATACCGAGAATAAAAGGGTCTTTTTCATATTCTTTCTGTTTTTTTAAAGTTTTACGGACAGGTTAGTTAATCAGCGCGGCATGGCGGGAAGCGCCCAGCCGTCGCGGTAGGTGTGTTTGATCAGCTCCTGGGCGAACTGCTGTGCGTTCACGGGATCGGTCCAGGTCTTGTCGAAGGTCGGGTGTCCGTCCTTGATGTGGAAGCCGTCCTTGATGACCGTCTTGATCATGGCGTCGTCCGGGATGTTCGTGAAACGCATGTTCGGACCGTCCCACTCCAACACCTGATTGAGGCCCTGGAGGCGGACTGCCAGCACGCCCATAACGACCATTTCGTTGAACGGTCCGGCTTCGCTGAAGTCCGATGCCGAAAGCACGCGGTCGTCGGCGTCCTCCTTGCAGGCGCGCACCCAGTCCATCTGGTGCGACTCGGTGATCTCGCGCAGCACCTTCGGAGCCTCGGGAACACGGCCCGAAACCAGATAGGGGTCCTTGCCGTAGCAGCCGCAGATCAGCGTGTCCTTCGTACCGTAGAAGATGGCGGCGCCGCCGCTCACGTTCAGGTTCTTGCCGGCGGGAAGCCCTGCGGGACGCTCCGGCATCAGGCCGCCGTCGTACCAGTGCACCTCGACTTCGGGCATGGCCACCTTCGGCATGTTGTCGCGGGCCGGGAAGATGAACTTCACGCGCTGTGCCGAGGGAGCGGACTCGTTCAGCAGCAGCGTCGAGCTGCCCTCCACCTTGGTCGGATAGCCCAGTTTCAGCCCCTTGAACACGGGGTGCAGGATATGGCAGGCCATGTCGCCCAGCGCACCCGTACCGAAATCCCACCATCCGCGGAAGTTCCACGGCGTATAGGCGGCGTTGTAGGGACGATAGGGAGCCGGACCGATGAAGGCGTCCCAGTTCATCGTCTTGGGGATGCGCATATCCTCCTCGGGACGCGCCAGGCCCTGCGGCCAGATGGGACGGTCGGTGAAGGTGTCCACGCGGCGCACCTCGCCGATCTCGCCGTTCCAGATCCATTCGCAGACCTTGCGCACGCCTTCGGCCGATGCGCCCTGGTTGCCCATCTGCGTGGCCACCTTGTACTTGTCGGCCAGCTTGGTCAGCAGGCGCGACTCGTAGACGGTGTGGGTCAGCGGTTTTTCGCAATATACGTGCTTGCCGGCGGTGATGGCGTCGGCGGCGATGATGGCGTGCGTGTGGTCCGCCGTAGCGACCATCACGGCATCGGCCGACTTGAGCATCTCGTCGTACATCTTGCGGTAGTCGTTGAACTTCTTGGCCGCAGGATAACGTTTGAAAATGTGGTCGGCGTATTTCCAGTCGACATCGCACAGGCCGATGATGTTCTGGCTCTCCAGGCCCTTCAGCACCGAAGCGCCGCGTCCGCCGACGCCGACGCCCAGGATGTTGAGTTTGTCACTGGGGGCCGTGTAGCCGAACTTCTTACCCAGAACCGTGCTGGG
The DNA here is from genome assembly GCF_003461645.1 of Alistipes sp. AF14-19. Classification (NCBI taxonomy): domain Bacteria; kingdom Pseudomonadati; phylum Bacteroidota; class Bacteroidia; order Bacteroidales; family Rikenellaceae; genus Alistipes; species Alistipes sp. AF14-19. The sequence continues at coordinate 18,630 of NZ_QTXM01000005.1, read as the reverse complement.
TACGACCGCTAAACCGATCGCGGCAGCCGCTCCCTGCTTCAGGAACGTTCTTCTTGACATTTCTTTTGCCATCGTTTCGAGGTTTAATTTGAGTTAGTATTGGGGTTATTTGATGTTCTTTTCGATGTTGTCGACCTCGTCCTTGAAGATCTTGTAGCCTTTGCCGAGGCCCTTCATCAATTCCGGGATCTTCGTGCCGCCGAACAGCAGCAGCACGACAAGCGCGATGATGACGATTTGTCCCACGCCGATAAATAACAGATGATTCATAGTTCAGGTAGTTTTAGGGTTATGCGATTGTCATGCGTGTTTGCGCAACAGGCCGTAGCCGTCCTTCATCGTGCGGCGGCGTTCGCGGATCTGCCGCAGGGTCTCCTGTTCCCCGATGGCCGGGAGGTCGTGCTCCCGCGCGTCGCGCAGGAACCGCCAGGCGTACTCCGAGGCCAGCGCCGCGTCGCGGAACTCCGGGAGCGCCTCGCTGCGGCGGCCCGTCTCGATCGACTCGGCGAAGAGCTTGCAAAGGGTGTCGATGTTCTTGCCCCCGTAGGGCTGGATGAGGCGGTGGGTCTGCGTCACGCCGTGCAGCTCAACGATCGCCGTCTTGAAATCGTGCGTCATGCGTGCAATGCCCTTCGTGCCGATGATGTCCACATAGGAATTGTGGGTCTGGGTCTGGGCCAGCTGGCCGTAGACATGCCCCTGGGTGATGTCGAACACCACGCCGTTCTCGAACGTGCCGTGGCATTGCAGCCACCAGGGGTCCTTGTAGTTCCACATCCGCACGGCCTGGGCATTCCAGGTCTTGAATTCCGACTGGGCATACCAGCGTGCGATGTCCACGTAGTGCATGCCGCAGTCGTGGAACGCGGGACCTTCGTATTCGTGGCCCTCGCCCGGAGCCAGTCCCGGAGTCATGTGGCAGACCCGGATGATGGCCAGTTCGCCGATCTCGCCCTGGGCGATGAAATCTTTGATCGTATTGTGATACCAGGAGTTGCGCAGGTAGAGGTTCACCGTCGAGAACAAGGGCGTGTTCTCGGCCAGCTCGACGGCCTGCCATTCGTTTTCGATACTGTCGGAAATGGGTTTTTCAGCGATGACGTGCTTGCCCGCGGCGAAAGCCCGCTCGATCTGCGATTTGCGCGAGTCGGCCAGAGCGAACAGCCCCACGACCTGCACTTCGGGATCGTCGAAAATAACCTGTTCGTCATCCACAACCTTCGCCCCGGGGGCCAGTTTGCGCGCCAGGTCCCGCGATTCGGCGCAGACGTCGCAGATGTACGCAACGTCCCACCTGCCGCTTTTCTGCATCTCGTCGAGGTAGAAACCTCCCATTCTGCCGAAGCCGATAAGGCCAACTTTTACAGGATTCATCGTGTAGTCAATAAGGTCGGTTAAAAGTTAGGTTCAGCGCCGCGCCTCCCGTTTCCGAAGGAAAATACCGGCAGGCGCACCACCTCGATTACAAAATTAGCCCGAATAACCTTCGGTTTGAAAACTGAAGCGGAAAATGTAGAACCCAATTCGAACCATATCTCTAATTAACAATTTATTACATTCTGAAACAACCCGAAAAATGTAGACGATCTGGAATGGTCAGACGTCCGTTTTATGGGCCGTTCCGATCTTCATGACCATCTTTTCGAACTCCTCGCGCGAGATGGCCGCCTTGTTGCGCACCTTGGTCCGGTAGTTATAGACGGTCGAAAGCGAACAGCGCAGGAACGAAGCGATCTTCACGCTGTCGGTGATGCCCAGACGCAGCAGGGCGTAAATCCGCAGCTCCTTGTTCAGCAGGTCCTCCTGCTTGAGCACGATCCGCTCGTCCTCGGTCAGCAGGGCGTTGAAGTCCTCGACGAACGACGGATAGAGGTTCAGGAAGATGGCGTCGAAATTCTTGTAGAGTTCGTCCTGCTCGTCCTCGAGCATCGAGGTCGATTTGAGCCGTCTGTTGAGTTCGTCGAACTTCCGGTCCTGGGCCAGCTTCTTGAGCGACTTGCGGTAATCGTCCATTTTGTCGATGTACATGGAGCAAAGGTCGAAGAACCGCGCGATGTACTGCACCTTGACGGCATTGGAGTCCGACAGCTGCTCGTTCTTCTCGCCCAGCTCCTCGTTGAGCCGAGCCAGCTTCGCATTGGTCTGCGAAAGCTCCTCCTTGATGCGGTAGACCCTGCGAAGCTGCTTGTACAGGTAGACGAACAGCAGCACCAGCACCGCCGACAGCACGCTGATCAACACCAGATAGTATTGCAGCTTGTGCTTGGTGCGGGACTCTTTGGCCTGGTGCGAGGCAATGATGATCGAGTAAAGTTCCGACATCTGGACCGTGCGGAACTGCACGTTGGAGAAAAGCGCGTCCTCGACGGCCGCCTGCGTGTAGCGGAACGCACGGAAAAGATCGTCGTGACGGTAATAAAGCGTCGCGAGCGCCTGGAAGGCGGCGTTCTCCTTCGTGGAGTTCCGGATGTCGGTCATCGCCGACAGCATGTAGTACTTCCGCGCCAGCCAGTCGTCCCCGCGGCGGCGGTAGAAACTGCCCACCGAATAGGCGCACTCGGCGTAGAGCTGCGAATCGGGTTCGAGACTGTTCAGAAACCCGAGCAGCCGGACCTCCATTTCGTGCGACTGGTTGCGGCGGCTCATCTGGTAGAGCCGGTCGAGCTTGTAACGCACCGAAACCGTGTCGGCAAACATGATCACCGAATCCTGATAGCGTTCCTCCAGCTCGCGGAAGTGTCTCTGTCCGCTGAAAGCCACGTATTGCTGGTAGAAACGGTTGTAAGCCTTGTAATAGGTCGCCAGCATGTCGCGGGGCACCGACCGGCGGTCGATCGAGTCCAGCATCCGCTTCGCCTCGATGGACATGCCCGTCGACGAGTAGAGTTCCGCCAGGCGGATTCCCGAAAGACAGCCCTTGCGGCGGTCGCCCAGACGACGCGCCAGCAGGACGTTGCGCTCCATGTAGCGGATGGCCGAGTCGAGTTTGTACTTGTGGAATTCGCCGAACAGCCTGTCGTTGATCTCGTACTCCTGGGCGGGAGTCAGGCAGCTCACGCTCAACAGATGCCGCAGTTCGGCGATACGCTGCTCCTTCTGGCAGTCGTAAACCTGCCGGTTGGCGATCATGTGGTCCAGTTTGTCCGACAGCGACTGCGTTTCGTTCCGCTCGCAGGCGGACGACACGACCGCTACGGCGCAGAGCAGCAGCAGGGTTCGCAGCAGGTATGTGGGTTTCAGCAGTTTCATGGTCGGGGCCGGCCGCCGCAGGAAGCGTCCGCGAACAGGGCAAAAGTACAACTTTTTGCCGAATGCCGGCTTTCTTTTTAATCTTTCCTATTTGTTTGACGCCGCAAAGACATATCACGCGTCGTAAACCGAAACGAAGAGACGCTCCGGATTCCGGTTCGGATTTCAGAGCGAAAATCTCCTTTTCACGGTTCAAGGTACAAAAAATCGCCGACATACGGAACAGAACGGGCAAAAAAAAAGAATCCCCGGCGACAGAATCGCCGGAGATTCGGGCGGAAATCCGCCGGAGGGAGGCACGGCACAGGATGCGTCCCGAGCTGTAATTCGCAGGCAATGAGCGTTGAAAGCTACCCGAGCTTCATCACGTCGTCGATGCCCATATCCTTATAGGTGCTTGCCAGCTCCTCGCTGCGGTCCGAAATAACCAGCAGCTTGTCGCCCAGCTTGAGTTCCGTCTTCCCCTGCGGCACGAAGTACTCCCCGTCGCGGCAGACCATCATCACCAGCGTATTCTCGGGCAGGGTGATGTCCTTGAGCGTATGGCCGCTGGCGAGCAGGTTCTCGTTGACCTCGACCTCCGTCAGCGCCGACTTCATCTCCTCGTGCATCTCGACGTTGAAGGCCGATTCGCGCTCCTCGTAGGCCAGCCCCAGCAGATTGGCCATGCCGCTCACGGTCGTGCCCTGCACCAGAAGCGAGATAATCGTCGAGAGGAAGACCACGTTGAACAGCAGCTCGGCGTGCTCGACGCCCGCCATCATCGGGTAGATGGCGAACAGGATCGGCACGGCGCCGCGCAAACCCACCCACGAAACGTAGAGACGCGCCTTGGTCGTGAAGCGCCGGAACGGCAGCAGGCAGGCGAAAACCGTGACGGGACGCGCCACGAGGATCATAAACGCGCCGACCGCACCGCCGAGGATCAGCACCTCGGGACGCAGCAGTTCGTCGCTGTTGACGAAAAGCCCCAGCGTGAGGAACATCACGATCTGCATGAGCCACGTGAAACCGTCGAAGAAGACCGTCAGCGAGCGTTTCTGCGCCAGCTTATGGTTGCCCACGACCAGACCCGCGAGGTAAACCGCCAGGTAGCCGTTGCCCTTGACGAGGTCCGTGAAGGCGAAGGCGAAGAAGATGAAGGCCAGCAGCAGCACCGAGTAGAGCGAGTGGTTGGCCAGGTTGATCTTGTTGATCGTCCACACGGCCAGCCGCCCGATCAGGTAACCCGAAAGCGTGCCGACGACCAGCTGCACCACGAAATAGAGGGCGCTCATGCCCAGACCGCCCCCGCCCTGGGAGTTGGTGACCACGCCGATCAGCAGGATCGTAAGCATGTAGGCCATCGGGTCGTTCGAGCCGCTCTCCAGCTCCAGCAGCGGACGGAGATGCTGTTTGAGGCCCTGCTTCTTGCTTCGCAGGATCGAGAAGACCGACGCCGAATCGGTCGAGGACATCGTGGCGGCCAGCAGCAGCGCCAGCGCGAAGGAGATCTCCAGATCGAGCCACGGAGCGACGAGCCAGACGAAGCCCGCCAGCACCATGGCCGTCATGACCACTCCCACCGTGGCCAGCACGACGCCCGGCCCGATGATCGGCTTTATCTCCTGAAAGGAGGTGTCCATACCGCCCGTGAAGAGGATGATGCACAGCGCGATCATACCGACAAACTGCGTCATTTCGACCGAGCGGAACGAAATGAAATTCAGCCCGAACAACATGCCGACCCCCAGAAAGAGCAGCAACGCGGGGGCGCCGAAGCGGTAAGCGACCTTGCCGGCCATCACCGCCACGAAGAGCAGCAACGCACCGACCAATACTACATTTTCACCACTGATGTCTATCATCTGTCCAATCTGTTTTTTCGTATCCAAAATTCAGCGGGCGCAGTTCCGGTCCCGGAGCGCAGCGACGAACCCTACGCCTCGCAAGCCCCCTCTTTCTGCGGGCTGATCTGCAACCGGGTCAGCGGCCGGTATTCCAGGTCCGCGTACTCGAAGGCCTGCATGGCGGCGAAGCGGTTGTCGGGCGTACGGTACATGGCCACGGAGACCGCCGGAACCCGCGCATGGGGCATTGCCAGCAGCCGCTCCACATTGCCTTCCGCCACGAGGGCCACCACATCGCGGCTCTGGGAGCGCTCGAAGTAAAGTTCGTCGTAGCGCAGGTAACTGCGTCCGGCACGGTAGTAGGGCGCGCCCTCGGCGCTGAAAAAGCGCGCCGCGAGCGTGATCATCCCCGCCAGGGCCAGCGAACCGCCGATGAACACCGCCGACGAGCGGAGGTTGTTGGTCATCGAGGCTCCGTAAACGTGATTCAGAACCAGTATCGCCACGCCGGCCGCAAGCAGCGCGGCAGGCAGTACGAGAGATTTGCGGCGGCGCACCACAACCTCCCCGGGCAAGGCGTACATCGCCTCGCAAATTTTAATCTTATCCATATCTCTTTCATTATCAGACGTTCGTATTTCAGGCAAACAGAACGGCGAACCGTTCGGGAAATACCGTACGCTAAATAATGAGCCGCCGCAGCCGGTAGACATAGTAATCCACGGCATGCGGTCCGGCGGAGAGATCGGAGGTTCGGAACGCAGCGGTTAACTTGGCAACTCCCGTACCGCAGCCCCACGAAACGGCGCCGCGCACGACGGCGCGTTCGGCCGGAACTTGCCGGTCGCCGTAACGGAACGAAGGCTGCGCCGGGCAGGATTCCGCCTCCCGGAGCACACGGGGTTGGTGGTTCAGGTCCGAATTGTACGTACGCTCGCACTGCCACTCGTCGGCGTGCATATCGCCCGCCGAGAAGGCTGCAGAGGGCGCCTGCTGCCGGATGCACGCACCGTCGCCGCCCTCCGGAAAGAGCAGGCACGCCGTGAAGGCCAGCACGATGAAAAGCAGTTTACGCATCTAACGGTTCGGAAAATTACGTCGGCTACAAAGTTACGTTTTTTTCGGACAAATCCGCGGCCGAAGCCGAAATTATCCATAAAAAAAGCCGATTTTCCCGACACAGAGCCGCCCCAAAAAGGCCTTCTTTTTGCCGGGAAACGTCTTCCGCGGCTTCCGCCCGCGGTTGACTGCCGGCCAACAAGCGGCAAAATTCCGAACGGACAACGCTCGAGATGCCCCAGGATGTGCGGCAGGCAGGCCGCAATCATCCGAAATCATTGGGGAATGAAGATATAAGTGATGGTTCCCGTCTGACGGGCGGGCGCCGAGTTGTCGATGTTGAACAACGAATTGCGGGCGGCGCGCAGAGCCGACTCGCGCATGCAGTCGTCGCCGCCCTCGGTGACGCGCGCGCCGGTCACCTTGCCCGCACGGTCCACCGTGACCGAAACCGTCACGTCGCCCCCGCCCTCGCACAGATAGGCCGGGACCTCCAGATAACGCGACGTACGCACGGGATCGGTAATCGAAAACGACACCGTGACGCGCCCCTTGACCTTGCGGTCCTGACGTTCCGCGCCGTCCTCCTTCCCGCGGCGTTCGCGGATGGCCCGCTCCTCGGCAAGCCCCTGCTCGTAGGCCTCGCGGTTGGCGCGCATCCGCGCCTCGGCCTCGGCCGCCGCCTCGTTCAGCGCCGCAGCGTTGGTCCCGCGGTCGTCGCGGAGCTTCTCGTTCAGGGCGTTTTCGTTCGACGCCTGGTTGCGGATGCTCCGCCAGTCGATCTCCTCCTGCCGCTGGCGCTCGCGCACCTCGCGCTCCAGGCGGTCGCGCTCCTGCTCCATTTCGGCCAGCGTCTGAAGGTCGATATACATGCCCTGCTGGTGCGTGCGCCGGCCCACGACGATCTTCGACGAGACGAAGACGATCATCAGCGCCAGATAGGCGATCAACGTGACGCACAGGCCGATACGATGGTCGTAGGTCCACGACCCCATATCCTCCCTGCGGTTGTCGAAGGGCAGTTTGATACGCGGCCTGCGGGCGGGTTTCGGTTTGTCGTCACGGGGTGTTTCAGTCATTGCGGTGTATCGGAATTTTGAGCAAAAGTAGCGTTTTTTACCGAAAATTTCCTATCTTTGCGCGCAAATATATAGAAACACCGCTTATGTCAACCAAACAACAAACGCTGAAGGCGCCGATCTCATTTTCGGGAAAGGGCCTGCATACGGGCGTCAAAGTTACCATGACCGTGAATCCCGCCGAGGCCGGAACCGGAATCGTATTCCGCCGCACCGACCTCGAAGGACAACCCATAATTCCCGCCCTGTGCGACAACGTCGTAGACACTTCGCGCGGCACGACCGTCGAAGCCGGCGGCCACCGCGTGCACACCATCGAGCACATCATGTCGGCGCTCTGGACCCTCGGCGTGGATAACGCCGTGATCGACATCGACGCCCCCGAGACCCCCATCATGGACGGCTCGGCCCGCGAATACGCCCGGGCCATCACCGAGACCGGACTGGCGGACCAGGACGCCGAGCGGCAGTTCTACCACGTGACCGAAAAGATGGTCTACACGATCCCCGAGAAGGGCGTGGCGATCATCCTCTACCCCGACGACGAATTCTCCGTCTCGGTGCACGTGGACTACAATTCGAAGGTCATCGGCAACCAGTACGCCACCTTCAACCCCGGCGACGACTTCGCCCGAAAAATTTCGCCCTGCCGCACGTTCGTCTTCCTGCACGAGCTGGAGCCGCTGATCAACATGAACCTGATCAAGGGCGGCGACCTGGACAACGCCATCGTGGTGGTGGAAAACCCCGTGCCCGACGAACAGCTGGACAAGCTCAAGAAGGTCTTCAACAAGCCCGACATCGAGATCAAGGCGGGCTACCTCAATAACCTCGAACTGCGCTGCAACAACGAGCTGGCGCGCCACAAGCTGCTCGACCTGCTGGGCGACTTCGCGCTGCTGGGCGTACGGATCAAGGGCCGCGTCTGGGCCACCCGCCCGGGACACTTCGCCAACACGGAGTTTATGAAGCAGCTCAAGCAGACCATCCGCCGCGGAGGCGAGAAACCCCGCTACACCTACGACTGCCGTAAGCCGCCGCTCTACGACATCAACGACATCCGCCGCATGCTGCCCCACCGTCCGCCGTTCCTGCTGGTGGACCGCATTTTCCACTGCGATTCCTCGTCCGTGGCGGGCATCAAGAACGTGACGATGAACGAACCGTTCTTCGTGGGCCACTTCCCCGAGGAGCCGGTGATGCCGGGCGTGCTGATCGTCGAGGCCATGGCGCAGTGCAGCGGCATCATGGTCCTGAGCAACGTCCCCGACCCGGAGAACTACTCGACCTACTTTATGAAGATCGACGGCGTGAAATTCAAGCGCAAGGTCGTTCCGGGCGACACGCTGCAATTCGAAATCCACCTGCTGGAACCCATCCGCCGGGGCGTCGCCCTCGTGGAGGCCAAGGCTTTCGTCGGCGAGACGCTCGCCTGCGAGGCCGTGATGATGGCGCAGGTAGTCAAAAACAAAAAATAGAGGAAATGATCAGCAACCTGGCCTATATCCACCCCGACGCCAAACTCGGAGCCAACGTCACGGTGGAACCATTTGCCTATATCGCGGGCGACACGGTGATCGGCGACGACTGCTGGATCGGTCCCGGAGCCGTGATCCACGACGGGGCGCGCATCGGCAGGCGATGCCGCATCCACACCGCCGCTTCGGTCGCATGCCTTCCGCAGGACCTGAAATTCGCCGGAGAAATCACCACCTGCGAAATCGGCGACGACAACGACATCCGCGAGTACGTGACCATCAGCCGCGGAACCGCCTCGACCGGAACCACGCGCATCGGCTCGAAAAACCTGCTGATGGCCTACGTCCACATCGGGCACGACTGCATCATCGGCAGCAACTGCGTGATCGCCAACCGCGTGTCGCTCGCCGGCGAAGTGCACGTCGGCGACTGGGTGGTCATCGGCGGCCACGCCGCCGTCCACCAGTGGACCCACATCGGGGCGCACGCCATGGTGCAGGGCGGCGCGCTGCTGGGGCAGGACCTCCCGCCCTACGTCATCGTGCGCAACGACACGCTCCGTTTCGCGGGCATCAACAAGATCGGGCTTGCGCGCCGCGGCTTTTCGCACGAACGCATCGCCGAGATCCACGACGCCTGCCGCATCCTCTTCCAGAGCGGCCTGAACTACCTGAACGGTTGCGACGAGGTCGAAAAGCAGGTTCCGCAAAGTCCCGAGCGCGATACGCTCCTCGAATTCATCCGCACCTCGAAACGCGGCATCATCAAACCCTACGAATCGCGTTGCAAAGAGGAGTAAATTTTGCGTATAAATATTGGTATATCGGAATTTTTCACTATATTTGCGGTGTCGAAAGACAGCGTGAAGGGTAAGGGGACGGGCAGTCCCCTTATTTCATACTTACACCGGACCGAAATTCAACGACTATGATAGAGACGAAAAAGATAATCGAAGCGGCGGAACGTCATTTGGAAGGCTCCGATATGTTCGTGGTGGAGTGCACCTCGACCCCGGGCAACGAAATCGAACTGACGATCGACAGCGACACGTCGGTCGGCATCGACGCCTGCGCGGAGTTGAGCCGCGCCGTCGAAGCGCAGTTCGACCGCGACGAGGAGGATTTTTCGCTGACGGTCATGTCGGCCGGCATCGGCTCGGAGCTGAAAAGCCTGCGCCAGTACCGCAAACTCGCCGGCAAATCGGCCGAGGTGCTGCTCACCAGCGGCGTGAAGATACTGGCCAAGCTGGAGGAGGTCACCGACGAAGGCATCACCCTCTCCTACGAGGAGAAGCAGGCCGTCGAGGGCAAAAAGAAGAAACAGTTGGTGAAAGTCACGCGCAGCTACCCCTTCGATCAGATCAAGTACACGAAGGAGTGGCTGGATTTCAAGTAACAATTAAAAATCAGATAAAGCACACAATGGACAATCTCAATCTCATCAGCAACTTTGCCGAATTCAAAGAGCTGAAGAACATCGACAAGTCGACGATGATCGGCGTGCTGGAGGACGTCTTCCGCCACGCGCTGCAAAAACAGTATGAAACGGACGAGAATTTCGACGTCATCATCAACCCCGAGAAAGGCGACCTCGAAATCTGGCGCAACCGCACGGTCGTCGAGGACGACGCCGTCGAAGACCCCAACGCACAGATTTCCGTCTCGGAGGTCAAGGCCATCGACCCCACCTACGAGATTGGAGACGAATACGCCGACGAGATCAAACTCTCCTCGTTCGGCCGTCGCGCCGTGCTGTCGCTGCGCCAGAACCTCGCCTCGCGCATCCTCGATCTGGAGAAGGCCAGCCTCTACGAAAAATACTCGGAGAAGGTCGGCGACATCGTCACGGGCGAGGTCTACCAGGTGTGGAAAAAGGAGGTGCTGATCCTCGACGACGAGGAGAACGAGCTGATCCTCCCGAAGGCCGAGCAGATCCCCAACGACTTCTACCGCAAGGGCGACACGATCAAGGCCATCGTCAAGTCGGTCGAGATGAACAACAACCAGCCGCGCATCATCCTCTCGCGTACGGCCAACCAGTTCCTCGAACGGCTGTTCGAGCAGGAGGTTCCCGAGATTTTCGACGGTCTGATCACCATCAAGAAGATCGTCCGCATCCCCGGCGAGCGCGCCAAGGTCGCCGTGGAGTCCTACGACGAGCGCATCGACCCGGTGGGCGCCTGCGTCGGCATGAAGGGTTCGCGCATCTACTCGATCGTCAAGGAGCTGCGCAACGAGAACATCGACGTGGTGAACTACACGGCAAACCCGACGCTGATGATCCAACGTTCGCTCAATCCCGCAAAGGTGTCGTCGATCACCATCGACGAGGAGAAGATGACCGCTTCGGTCTACCTCAAGCCCGACCAGGTGTCGCTGGCCATCGGCAAGGGAGGTCTCAACATCCGCCTCTCGAAAATGCTCACCGGCTATGACATCGACGTTTACCGCGAGGTCGAGGAGGAGGACGTGGCCCTCACGGAGTTCGCCGACGAGATCGACGGATGGGTGATCGACGCCCTGAAAGCCGCCGGATGCGACACCGCCAAGAGCGTGCTGGAACTCCCCGTCGAGGAGATCGCCGCACGCGCCGACCTTGAACTGGAGCAGGCGCAGAAGGTCGTGGAGATCCTGAAGGCCGAATTCGAATAATCAAAGCAAGACAAGAAAGGAAAAGAGACAAGATATGGGTAATGAAAGAAAATTAAGGCTCATTCAGGTTGCAAAGGAGTTCAAGGTGGGGCTGAACACCGTCACCGACTTCCTGCAGAAGAAGGGCATCAAGAGCGACGGATCGCCCAACACGCTGGTCGATGCCGAGACTTACGCCGTTCTGGAGAAGGAGTTCGGGGCGAACCGCAGCGCCGCCAGCGCACGTGATTCGATCCGCGAACGCATCTCCCTGAAGCAGACGACCGTAACCCTCGAAGAAGCCAGGAAGCAGGAGCGCGAGGAAGAGAAGGAGGTTGTCATCAAAAGCAACGTCATCAGCGTCAAGGACGAGATTCAGCAGCCGAAGTTCCTCGGCAAGATCGACCTCTCGCCCAAGCCCAAGGCGGCTCCGGCTCCCCAGCCCAAGCCCGCACCCGAGGCCGTGAAACCCGCACCCCAGCCGGCGGCTCCCGCCGCGAAAGCGGAGGAGGCCCCGAAAGCTCCGGAGGCCGTGAAACCGGCTCCGGAGGCCGTGAAACCGGCTCCCGCACCCGCTCCGGCTCCCCAGCCGAAGCCGGCCGAAACGCCGAAACCCGCAGCGGCCGCAACGCCGGCCCCCGCGAAGGCCGCAGCCCCCGTGCAGGAGGCCCCGAAGAGGGAAACGCCCGCCCCGGCTCCGCAGCCCAAAGCCGCAGAGACTCCCGCACCCAAACCCGCTCCGGCCCCGGCAGCGCCCGCGGCACAAGCGGCTCCGGCCCCCGCCCCCGCGGCGGAGCCGAAGCCCGAGGCCCCGAAGGACAACATCTTCCGCCCCGAGACGGTGACCCTCACCGGTCCGCAGGTGCTCGGCACGATGGACGTGTCGGGCTTCGTCGCAGGCGGCAAGCATAAGCGCAAACGCCTCCAGAAGGAGAAAGTCGACGTCAGCAAAGCCCCGAAGGGCAATGCACAGGGCGGCGGCAACCGTCAGGGCCAGGGCGGTCAGAACAACAACGGCAACCGTTCGGGAGGACAGGGCCAGAACCGCGGCGGAGGTCAGAACCAGCCCCGTCCGGGCGAAGGACGCCGCAACAAGGGCAAGAACGCCCCCAAACCGATCGTGCGCCCGGAAGTGAGCGACGAAGAGGTTTCGAAGCAGGTAAAGGACACCCTGGCGCGTCTGACGGCCAAGGGGTCCAAGAGCAAAAGCTCGAAATACCGCAAGGACAAGCGCGAGGCCGTCGCCGAGCGCATGAACGAGGAGTTCGAACGCGAGGAAATGGAGCGTTCGACGCTCAAGGTCACGGAGTTCGTGACCGTCAGCGAGCTGGCCACGATGATGAACGTCGCGCCGACGGAGGTCATCATGGCCTGCATGAACCTGGGTCTGATGGTGTCGATCAACCAGCGTCTCGACGCCGAGGCGCTCGTGGTGGTCGCCGAGGAGTTCGGCTACAAGACCGAATTCGTCTCGGTGGAGATTCAGGAGGCCATCGCCGACGACAGCGAGGACCGCGAGGAAGACCTCGTCCCGCGTCCGCCGATCGTAACGGTCATGGGACACGTCGACCACGGTAAGACCTCGCTGCTGGACAACATCCGCAAAACCAACGTCATCGAGGGCGAGGCCGGCGGCATCACCCAGCACATCGGCGCTTACAGCGTGGTGCTGAACGGGCAGAAGATCACCTTCCTCGACACCCCGGGCCACGAGGCCTTCACGGCCATGCGCGCCCGCGGAGCCGCCGTGACGGACGTGGCCATCATCATCGTCGCGGCCGACGACAGCGTCATGCCGCAGACCGTCGAGGCGATCAACCACGCGCAGGCCGCAGGCGTGCCGATGGTTTTCGCCATCAACAAGATCGACAAACCCAACGCCAACCCCGACCACATCAAGGAGCAGCTCTCGCAGATGAACTACCTCGTGGAGTCGTGGGGCGGCAAATACCAGGACCAGGAGGTTTCGGCCAAGAAGGGCCTGAACCTCGACAAGCTGCTCGAAAAGGTGCTGCTGGAGGCCGAGATGCTCGACCTGAAAGCCAACCCCAACAAAAAGGCGCAGGGAACGGTCATCGAGTCGACGCTCGACAAGGGCCGCGGCTACGTGTCGACGATCCTGGTGCAGAGCGGCACGCTCCGCGTCGGCGACGTGATCCTCTCGGGAACCTACACCGGCCGCGTGAAGGCCATGTTCAACGAGAACGGCAAGAAGGTCGAAGCGGCAGGTCCCTCGACGCCCGTGCAGGTGCTCGGACTGAACGGCGCGCCGCAGGCCGGCGACACGTTCAACGTCATGGACGACGACCGCTCGGCACGCGAAATCGCCAACAAACGCGAACAGCTGGCCCGCATGCAGGGCATTATGACCCAGAAGCACGTGACGCTCGACGAGATCGGCCGCCGCATCGCCATCGGCTCGTTCAAGGAGCTGAACATCATCGTCAAGGGCGACGTGGACGGATCGGTCGAGGCCATGTCCGGATCGCTGATCAAGCTCTCGAAGGAGACCGTGCAGGTCAACGTCATCCACGCCGCCGTAGGACAGATTTCGGAGTCCGACGTGCTGCTGGCCGCCGCCTCGAACGCCATCATCGTCGGCTTCCAGGTGCGTCCGTCGGCTTCGGCCCGCAGGCTGGCCGAGAAGGAGGAGATCGAAATCCGCCTCTACTCGATCATCTACGACGCCATCAACGACATCAAGGACGCCATCGAGGGCATGCTCGAACCGGTGATGAAGGAGGAGATCGTCGCTTCGGTCGAAGTGCTCGAAATCTTCAAGATCACCAAGGTCGGAACCGTCGCCGGATGTATGGTCCGCGAAGGCAAGCTGCAACGCTCGACCCCGATCCGCGTCATCCGCGACGGCATCGTGATCTACACCGGCAAACTCGGCTCGCTCAAACGTTTCAAGGACGACGTCAAGGAGGTCGTGGTCGGACAGGACTGCGGTCTGAACATCGAGTCGTTCAACGACATCCGCGTCGGCGACATCGTCGAGGGATACGAACAGGTGGAAGTGAAACGCAAGTAACCCATAAAACTAACAACTACTTACAATTTTTTGGCAGTAATGACTAACCCAATCCATTTTACGACTGCGGAAGAGGCCGTCAAGGTCATCAAATCGGGCGACCATGTCCACCTCAGCTCGGTGGCATCGGCTCCCCAGTGCCTGATCAACGCCATGTGCAAACGCGGCGAGGCCGGAGAACTGAAGGACGTGCACGTCCATCACCTGCACACGGAGGGTCCCGCTCCCTACGCCGATCCGAAATTCGAAGGCGTATTCCAGCTCGACTCCTTCTTCGTGGGTGCGAACGTCCGCAAGGTAACCCAGAGCGGCTATGCCGATTACATTCCGATTTTCTTGAGCGAGACACAGCGTCTGTACCGCTGCGGAGCCGTTCCGTGCAACGTGGCGATGATCCAGGTCTGCCCGCCCGACAAACACGGCTTCGTATCGCTCGGAACCTCCGTCGACGCCACGCTGGCGGCCGTGGAGTGCGCCGATTATGTGATCGCCGTGGTGAACAAATACGTTCCGCGCGCCTTCGGTCAGGCCATGATCCACTCCTCGAAGATCGACTTCTTCGTGCAGGACGACACCCCGCTGATCGAAGCGAAATTCTCCGAGCCGAACGAGGTCGAGACGGCCATCGGCAAGCACTGCGCCGCGCTGATCGAGGACGGCGCAACGCTCCAGATGGGCATCGGGGCCATTCCGAATGCGGTTCTCAGCCAGCTGGGCGGCCATAAGAACCTCGGCATCCACACCGAAATGTTCGCCGACGGCGTGCTGCCTCTGGTGGAGAAGGGCGTGATCAACGGCGAAGCCAAAAAAACCGACCCCGGCAAGATGGTCTCGACCTTCCTGATGGGTTCGAAAGCCGTTTACGACTTCATCGACGACAACCCGGGCGTGCTGATGATGGATGTCGGATACACGAACGACCCCTACATCATCTCGCAGAACGACCGCTTCGTGGCCATCAACTCGGCCCTGCAAGTCGACCTGACGGGCCAGGTGTGCGCCGACTCGCTGGGCACGAAATTCTGGTCGGGCGTCGGCGGACAGATCGACTTCGTCTACGGCGCATCGCTCTCGAAGGGCGGCAAGGCGATCATCGCCATGCCTTCGATCACCAACAAGGGCGTGTCGAAAATCTGCCCGACGCTGTTGGACGGCGCCGGCGTGGTGACGACCCGCAACCACATCCACTGGTTCGTGACCGAGTTCGGAGCCGTGGACCTCTACGGCAAGACCTTGCAGGAGCGTGCACGCCTGCTGATCTCCATCGCGCATCCTTCGGCGCAGGAGGAGCTGGACCGGGCCGCTTTCGAGCGCTGGGGATCGCATCACCACTACATCAAGGGATATATGAAATAGCGTTTCCGCACCTCGGAAACAGCAACAAGAAACGGCGTTCGCATGAACGCCGTTTTTTGCATCTTCCGGCCAACCGCCCCTTGATCCCGACGGACGGACTGCCTACATACAAGCCGGACGCACCTCGGCAACGGGCTGCGCACGACTGATCGGCAAGGAAGGGCTTGCGAGGTCCGAACAGTTTCGACTTACCGTTTTACCCGACAAAACGGGCTGCAACCGATCCCCTGTAAGTTCGCGATATGTCCAATACCCGATCCTGGACGGTTACTTGCGTCGGCGTCCAGGAGCTCACATGCCCAATATTGATCAGATAGGCCCGATGAATACGGACGAACCGATCGTCGAGCCGCTCAGCCCATTGCGAAATACAGGTCCGCGTCCGGTAAGACCTTCCTGCGTATGGAGAAGAACTTCTTTATCGTTAGACTCCACATAGAGAATCGCCTCGATCGGCAGCACAACCTTACGGCGATCGGAAATAAACGTCACATATCTCTCCTCTGAAAGTTTCTTTTTCAGATAATGAGACAGCAACTCCCCCGGGACGACAATCGCCACCAGCAGAATCAAAATAAAAACGGGATTCGAAAATAACCCGGGAAAAGGAGCTCGCATCAAATTCTCAGACGGAGTAGTGTGGAAACTGGCAAGGAGAAGCGACATCCATTCGATGATCAGAGTGCTTGCAACCACACAAATAACAGCCAAAACCCGGCGCCGTTCTGCCCGAAGAGCCATCGGCAGGAAAAATTTCGCACAGAACATTCCCGGCAGTAAAGACGTGGCAAGAAACAACGCCCGGCCGAACCGGTAATCGAAACTCACCAGAATAAGCGCCAGCGCAAAGACGGCAGCCAGCCAATAGAGAAAAGTCGCAAGGTGTTTCATTTAATACAAAGTTAATAAAAATCGCCATCCACAGAAACAAATCAGAGAGTTCCGGCCGATTTGACATCTGGAACAGGGGATTTGAATTTGCATCGTCACCACATTTGCGTCTATCTTTGCAAAAGGAATTCCTGCCAACTCATTATCTAACTTAAAACAAAGCCCCATGCAAACCTTCACCAAACTTCTGCTTGCCGGACTGCTCTTCGCTGCATCCGGAGCCTTTGCCCAAGACCAGATCAGTGTCCAGTCTTCCTGCGCAGCAACTGAATCGGCTGACAAAAACCAGCCGCCAGCCGGTATGATAAAAACCGGCGAAATGACCGTAACGAATGCGGAAACAGGAGAAACGACTACCGCAGACAGCTATTCACCTCCCCCGAAATCCATAGCCGATCTCTATATGGAAGGTGGCTACATTTGGATGTCAATGATCACTATTTGCCTGATCGCCATGCTGTTCGCAGCCTGGAAAGCTCCCCGCTGGGTAAAGGAAGCCGGTTTGGCTGCACTGATGCTGGGCTGGATCTATTTCATGACCGGATTATACGACATTTCGGAGATTATCGGCAGCGGTCAACTCGCAGGCATATCATCCGAAAGCAAGTTGGCAATACTTTTCAGCGGAGTGAGGGTAACCGTAATCGCACCGACATACGGCATGATCGTCTATTGCATCTCGCTTCTCCTGCGCATTGCCGTGAAACCGAGAATCTGAACTTAAATCGCCTCTTATCCGGTAATCAGGAACCGTTCCGATTATGAGCGGATAATCGGAGGCGACACCGCTTCGGCCGAACAAGAAATGACCGCCTTCGGCACGGTATTCTTTGGAAAACGAAACCTCCCTGTAGCTGCGAATCGAAAGGTGTTATCGGAACCATTTCCCGCGGCATTCACCCATCTGAAAAAGACAACGGATCGGTAGTGATTCTTTCGCGCGACGCCTCTTCTTGTCTCCTTTCCGCTCGATGGGAGAATCACGAACAGAGCGGATTCACAGACCTGAAAAACAAACCGGTTATTTTATTCAACCCGTTTTTTCCGCTTTTACGCTTATTTCCGTATATTTGTGCGTTAACTAATACGAAACCGCCAATGAAATAACACACAAAGTTGCAGTAACACGACTAAAAAGCGCCGGTTCCGCACGAAAAGCGGCGGTGCGCACATATAAAAAGCGTTAGCTTTAACCTTGCTTTCTGAAAATCTGGAAAATTTAAAGAGCAACCAAGGAATGAAGTTTGACGCTCACGTTTCCAGCGTGGGCTTCATTCTGTATTTGGTTGCCAGGTTATTCCAGAGCCTCAGAAAGCAAATCAGAGTTTTGTCCCACGTTTTTTATTTCACCTTCCGAATCCGAACTTAATTCCATGCGCTGCGGGACAGGCGTACATACCCACCCATGAAAGCCTATCTCCTGCTCCTCCCGATCAGTTTCCTGCCTGCCGTAGCGGGCATCCTCGTTACGCGTCCGATGTGGCGCATACGCCAGCTCCCCAACGAAGCGATACAGGGCATCGGTCTCGTCGTGATGATCTCCGTCCTGATCGGCTGCCTCGTCCCGCTCTTTCTCGGCGACACAGGGGCTGTCGGATGCGCCTGCATCCTATTGAGCCTGTTCAACCTCGTGATTTTCCAGTATTACGAGCAGCGGCTCACCACCTCGCGCTGCCCGCAATGCCACACGCGCAACCTGCACGTGCGCAAGTACAGCAAAGGACTTTACAAACTCTACTGCCCGCATTGCGGCCTGCACAGCCGGTGGCGCACATGGCGGTATTTTTCGAACGAAGCTTAACGATGTCCCGAAAAGCCGTTCGGCTACCCCTTCATCCAGCGCGGCGAACATGCGTTTGAGGTAGATGCACGCCTGAAATAGAATGCCCTGCAACACCCCGTTCCCGAGTCCTGGAATGCGTCGCTCCGCGGCCAGGAAAGTCTTGGCCGTGAGCTTCAGCTTCGCACCGGCCACAAACGCCCGTCTCCGATCACGCTCGACGAATACCTCGCAGAACGGGAAA
>NZ_QTXM01000049.1:0-1531 GCF_003461645.1 Alistipes sp. AF14-19 | reverse complement strand
AAGCGACAATAACCGCCCCGATATGCGGAAACAGTCACACTGTGTAGAAAAGCGACAATGGTTGACTTCCGTTCACATCCGTTTACCATTTCAGAGATATAGGATTGAAGAAATGAACCATTAAACGATAAAACGGTATGAAAGCAACCAGAAAATGCAGTTTTTGCGGCAAGTCCTTTGTAACCCGAAGCGGTATGCAAAGATATTGCAGTGAGGCTTGTCAGGCAGAAGCCAAACGAGCCAGAGTGATGCAGAAGAACAACCTCTTCAAAGTCGCCCAACCCTTGATGGAGATACAGCATCAGGAGTATCTCACCTTTTCCAAAGCAGCCATCCTCATGGGCTGTTCCCGACAGTACATTTACAAACTTGTAGCCATCGGCAAGCTGAAAGCCTCACGCATCAGCAACCGCATGGCATTCATCCGCAGAGCCGACATCGAGCAGATGTTGGAGGGCAATCCCTATCACCGCATCCTGCCCGGCAACACCTCCACACCAAGGAAATCATCTTCATCTTCCTTACCTGCCAAAAGAGAAAAAAGGGAAAAGGAAAGCGAAGAAGTGTTGGACTTCTATTCGGGCGAGGAGGTGATGTCCCTTTTTAAGGTAAAGCAGTCGTGGCTTTACACTTCCGCCAAGCGTAACCATATCCCCATCTGCCGTATCGCAGGAAAGAACTATTACAGCAAGAAGCATATTGACGAGTTTTTCGGTGTAGCAGTTGATATTAGCGAAATTACCGACTGGCTACTGACCGAGGAGGTGGAGGAACTGTTCGGCATGAAGCCGACCGCACTCCGTGCCTACACCTATCGCCATAAGATACCCACTAAAAGAGAGTACGGGCGTACCTATTACTCCAAATCACATTTGAACGAACTCCGCAGAACTGACCTTGTGAACGATGAACGCTACTATACCGTTGAGCAGGTGCAGCAAATCTATGGTCTTTCGTCAGCCAACATCTGCCATATCGTCAAGGTAAAGCACATCGAAAAGATAAAGGTGGGTGTGAAAAACCTGCTTTTGCGCTCAGATGTGGAGCGTGTCATGGCTGAAAGGAACAAATAACCGTGAAAAATCGGGATTATCGAAAATTATTTCAAAATGATGTATCGTGGAGGTATTCACGGATATTTCACGTTGTTCCTTTGCCATCGGAAACATGGATACAACTCCAAAATGTATACAACCAATTAAAAGATAATTATTATGAGTAAATGCAAAACAGTTACCTTGCGTAAGCGCAAGATTAAGAACGGGACACAGTATTCACTATGCCTTGACTACTATCCCGGCTACCGTGACAATGTCACCATGAGAGTGATTACACGTGAAGCCTTAGGAATTTACATCTTCGCCAAACCTGCAAACCAGCAGGAACGGGACTTCAACGCACGCATGATGAAGAAAGCGGTCATCCTGCGCAACCAGCGCTACGAAGCCATTTTCAATGAAAACAACGGCTTTTTTGACAAGACCAAGATGAAGGGCGATTTCCTTGCCTATTTCAAAGGACTGGCTGACCG
>NZ_QTXM01000048.1:0-1539 GCF_003461645.1 Alistipes sp. AF14-19 | reverse complement strand
CTCCAGAAAGGAGGTGTTCCAGCCGCACCTTCCGGTACGGCTACCTTGTTACGACTTAGCCCCAGTCACCGGTTTTGCCCTAGGTCGCTCCTTGCGGTCACGAACTTCAGGCACCCCCAGCTTCCATGGCTTGACGGGCGGTGTGTACAAGGCCCGGGAACGTATTCACCGCGCCATGGCTGATGCGCGATTACTAGCGAATCCAACTTCACGGAGGCGGGTTTCAGCCTCCGATCCGAACTGAGATAGGCTTTCGAGATTCGCATCCCATCACTGGGTAGCTGCCCTCTGTACCTACCATTGTAACACGTGTGTAGCCCCGGACGTAAGGGCCGTGCTGATTTGACGTCATCCCCACCTTCCTCTCGGCTTACACCGGCAGTCCCGCCAGAGTGCCCAGCTTGACCTGATGGCAACTAACGGTAGGGGTTGCGCTCGTTATGGGACTTAACCCGACACCTCACGGCACGAGCTGACGACAACCATGCAGCACCTAGTTTCCTGCCCCGAAGGGAAATCCTGTTTCCAGAATCGTCAGTAACTTTCAAGCCCGGGTAAGGTTCCTCGCGTATCATCGAATTAAACCACATGTTCCTCCGCTTGTGCGGGCCCCCGTCAATTCCTTTGAGTTTCATTCTTGCGAACGTACTCCCCAGGTGGATAACTTATCGCTTTCGCTTAGCCGCCGACTGTGTATCGCCGACAGCGAGTTATCATCGTTTACTGCGTGGACTACCAGGGTATCTAATCCTGTTTGCTCCCCACGCTTTCGTGCCTCAACGTCAGATATAGTTTGGTAAGCTGCCTTCGCAATCGGTGTTCTGTATGATCTCTAAGCATTTCACCGCTACACCATACATTCCGCCTACCGCAACTACTCTCTAGTTCAACAGTATTAGAGGCAGTTCCGGTGTTAAGCACCGGTATTTCACCTCTAACTTATCAAACCGCCTACGCACCCTTTAAACCCAATAAATCCGGATAACGCTTGGATCCTCCGTATTACCGCGGCTGCTGGCACGGAGTTAGCCGATCCTTATTCGTACGATACTTTCAGGCTCTTACACGTAAGAGCGTTTACTCTCGTACAAAAGCAGTTTACAACTCATAGAGCCGTCTTCCTGCACGCGGCATGGCTGGTTCAGACTTGCGTCCATTGACCAATATTCCTCACTGCTGCCTCCCGTAGGAGTTTGGTCCGTGTCTCAGTACCAATGTGGGGGGTTAACCTCTCAGTCCCCCTATGTATCGTTGCCTTGGTGAGCCGTTACCTCACCAACCAGCTAATACAACGCATGCCCATCCATAACCACCGGAGTTTTCAACCAGAACCGATGCCGGTCCTGATGTTATGGGGTATTAGTACCAATTTCTCAGTGTTATCCCCCTGTTATGGGTAGGTTGCATACGCGTTACGCACCCGTGCGCCGGTCGCCACCAGTGTATTGCTACACCGTGCTGCCCCTCGACTTGCATGTGTTAGGCCTGCCGCTAGCGTTCATCCTGAGCCAGGATCAAACTCTCCATTGTAAAAAAAAT
>NZ_QTXM01000047.1:0-1965 GCF_003461645.1 Alistipes sp. AF14-19 | reverse complement strand
GGATAGAATCTGCAAAGTTACACTTCACGCCTTGTTGCTGCACGAAATCGCTCCTTATGCTTCTACCATAAAAGTCTTAATAAATCGAGCGAGCGTATTTCTATCCACTTTACAAATTTTAGCGATTTTGCGTTGTGAAACTTCAGCTTTCAATAGTTCTTGTATGAGAATCCTCTTATCGTGGAGTTTGTACTTCTCTGGAGCACTTTTTTTCCCTTTAGGACGTCCTAATATTACCCCTTCTATTTTCTTTCGTGCTAAGGCTTCTTTTGTTCGTTGGCTAATAAGGTTACGTTCAATCTCTGCTGACAGTCCAAAAGCAAAAGCCAACACTTTACTTTGAATGTCCTCTCCTAACTTATAGTTGTCTTTGATAGTCCAAACCCTACATTCCTTGCTCATGCAAATATTCAGAATTTCCATTATCATAAAGAGATTACGACCCAATCTGGACAATTCAGCGCAGATAATCAAATCATCTTTCTGTACCTTATTGAGCAATTTTCCGAGTTCACGTTTGTTATAGGCTTTTGTTCCACTAATGGTTTCCTCTATCCAACCATCAATTTTTATGTTTTGATTGTCGCAGAAATTCTTGATTTCAAAACGTTGGTTTTCTACTGTCTGCTTATCACTGCTTACTCTAATGTATCCGTATATCATATGTCTAATTATAAATGTTTATAGATATATAATATGGATAGTTTTTCTATAGAAACCTAAGAGAGCGTTGATTTTACATTTAATTCTTTGCCATTTCGTTTTTAATGAACTTTCAATTTCCATTAGTCGTAAAGACCGTGAAAAATGTTTAGCCCCCACACTCTTACATCAGAAACCGGATAGTTCAATGGGCTTTTGAGCCCCCGCATTCGTAATGATGGCTCACGATGTAGTGATGTTGTTTAATTAAAGTTTCAGACTATGACCTACGTTGGAATCGATGTCAGCAAGGCGACCTTTGTTGTCGCTTATTCGTCCGCCAAGACCGGCAGGACAAAAACATTCAAGAACCACGGTTAAGGGTGTCCATGAGTTCATCCAAACCATTTCAGTAGCAGAGCACCATTGAGTATTAGAAGCCACAGGCAATTACAGTGCGTTGCTCGTCTATCTGCTTTCCGAAGCAGGGATAACCGTCAGCCTTGAGAATCCGCTGAAGATAAAGAACTTCGCCCGTGCCATGCTCTCCGTCACCAAGACGGACGAGATAGATGCCCGTCTGATAGCCCTGTACGGGGAGAGGATGCAGCCGGATCCTTATAAGCTCCGCAGTGACTCAATCCTCGTACTGAAGCAGAAACGAACGGTACTACGCCAGCTAAAGAAGCAACTTGTGGCAACACGCAACCTTAAAGGCTCGATGGAGTTCTTTCTTCTTTTGACCCTGAATGCAAGAAAACCATCGAAAAGACGATTGCTTTCCTCGAGAAGCAAATCAAGGCAATGGAAGAGAATATCACTTCCTTGGCGTAAGGCGAGTACAGGAAACAGATGGACTTGCTCACCTCCATCAAAGGCATCGGTGTTACACTGGCAGCCGCGCTTATCGTGGCCACAGGCGGGTTCACCTATTTTGATAATGCCAAGCAACTGACCCGTTTGCAAAAGTGTGGGATTAAAGTGATGTAACGACTTGATTTATCGGGTCGTTACATTTTTGTATAGGGATAATAGGTAACGAAAAGGCAACGGTTTATTTTCAGCTTCTTGCGCTCAAATACCGCATTTCAAATAACCTACTGCAAGATACGAAAAATTTTTGGAATTGGCAAATCAAACAATGCATCGAAAACATTCTAAGATTCACCTCTTTATGATTTAAGTTCAAAAGCAAGAAGAAAGGGCCTCACGTAAAGTATAGGTTCTTGCGAATTTATGCCTCTTCCAGAACCTTCAATATATATGCCACGTTAATTTTGTCAGATATAAGTTAAATCGGTATTTTTTCGTATATTGGATAAT
>NZ_QTXM01000046.1:0-2540 GCF_003461645.1 Alistipes sp. AF14-19 | reverse complement strand
GTACTTTTTGCGGCCAAAAAGTACAAAGTACCCCGCGGGCGAAGACCGCGGTTGTCCTTTCTCCGCTGCAAGCGAGAATGCGGCGGTTGCACCTCCTGCACGTTGCCGCTGGCCGCGAACAATCCCGGCCCGATGCCGTGCCCGTCAGACCCCGCCGAAGAGACGGCTCCCGCGGCGGATCAAATCGAGAAAGCGTCGAACCCGCCGTCGACGACGGCCAGCGCGCCCGTCACGAACGACGAAGCGTCGCTGACGAGGTAGTGGATCGTACCCAGCAGCTCCTCCGGCTCGGCGAAGCGTCCGGCGGGCGTGTGGGCGATGATCGTCCGCGCACGGTCGGTGTACGAACCGTCCTCGTTGGTCAGCAGCGCGCGGTTCTGGTTCGTCAGCAGAAAGCCCGGGACGATGGCGTTGACGCGCATCTCGGGGCTGAACTTCATGGCCAGTTCGGCGGCCATGTACTTCGTGTAGTTGGCGATGGCGGCCTTGGCGGCTCCGTAGCCCACCACGCGGGTCAGCGGACGCAACGCCGATTCGGAGCAGAAGTTGACGATCACGCCCTTCCTGCGGGCCGTCATGGCCTCGCCGAAGACCGTCGTGGGCAGCACCGTGCCGAACAGATTGAGGTCCACGACCTTGCGGAAAGCTTCGATCTCCAGGTCGAGGAACGACTTGTCGGGAGCGATCGTCGCACCGCCCATGTTGCCGCCCGCGGCGTTCAGCAGGATGTCGATCTGCCCCCAGGCCCCGAGAATCGCCTCGCGGTTCGACACGAGCACCTCGCGGTTCAGCACGTCGGTCGCGAAGAAGAGCGCATCGCCGCCCGCAGCGCGGATTTCGCCGACAAGCGCTTCGCCCGCCTTTTCATCGCGGTCGAGCACAGCGACGCGTGCGCCCTGCCCGGCGAGGTAAGCGCAGATCGAGCGGCCCAGAATCCCGGCCCCACCCGTCACAACGACGACACGGCCCCGGATGTCAAAGAGATTTTTCATGTTTTTCAGATGATGTTGTTTTTATAATACGGTATATTCTCTTTCAGCAGGATGTCGATGGGCATGTTGTTGACCTTCGACGGAGCGCGGCCCTCGACGAGCCATTCGCACAGGGCCATCACCGCGCGGTAGCCCTGCGCCTCGGGACGCTGGGCGACGAGCGCCGTCACCACGCCCGCGGAGAGCATCTCCCCGTTGCGGCGGATCACGTCGTAGCCCACCAGCCGCACGCCATCGCGCCGCCGCGCCGCCAGATAGCCCGCAAGGATGTAACACGTCGAATTGAAGGTCACGGCCCCGGCAATCGACGGATTTTCGCGGAACATCTCATCCAGCACGCGGCCGTTGCAGGCTTCGTCGTCCAGCCGCAGCGCGGCGTAGTGCAGCCGGCCCCGGAAGGCATGCGCTTCGAGGTAACTGCGGAATCCCGCCTCGCGGTTGCGCCACTGGTTCGAACCGGCGTCGCCCCGGTGAACGATCCGGCCCACGACGATGTCCGCTCCCGGATCGAGGCGGTCGAACAGCAGCCGTGCGGCGACCGCCCCGGCGTCGAACGACGACGTGCCGAAATAGGCCAGCCGGTTGCAGGCGGGAATGTCCGAATCGACGAAGACATAGGGCACCCCCCGGGCGTCGAGTTCGCGGGTGAACGGCTCGACCATCTCCGCGAAGAGCGTGGCGATCACCGCGCCGTCGAACTCCTCGCGGCGCAGCGTCTCCAGCAGGCTTTCGAACGACGAACGGTCGTACTGGTCGAAGCAGAAACGGCGGACCGTGACGTTGTAACGCACGGCCTCGGCCTCGGCGCGGGCGATTCCGGCCTCGAAATCGGCCCAGTACTCTCCCGGGGCGAAACGGGGCATGACCGCGCAGAGCGTGTACCTGCGGCCCGACGCCAGCGAGCGGGCGATCAGGTTGGGACGGTAGTCGACCCGCCGCAGCACCTCATTGATGCGCGCGAGGTTCTCCTCCGAGACCTTGCCGCGGTTGTGGATCACGCGGTCGACCGTCGCCACCGACACCCCCGCCATGCGGGCGATGTCGACGATGCGGACCGTGATATGTTCGTTGTCGGACATGGTTTGCGCTGTTCTTCGGCGTTACATCGGCAAAGCTATGCAAAATTTTCGAAAATAGCAAGTGTGTGCGCACACACCTGACGATTCGAGCCCAAAAAGACCGGACCCGAAGTGGGTGTGGGTTTATAATGATGTAACGACTTAATTAATGAGTCGTTACATTTTTGTATAGGATAATAGGTAACGAGAAGGCAACGGTTTATTTTCAGTTGATTGCGCTCAAATACCGCATTTCAAATAACTATTTGCAAGATACGAAAAGTTTTTGGAATTGGCAAATCAAACAGTGCGTCGAAAACAAAACGGATGGATTCACCTCTTTATGATTTAAGTTCAAAAGCAAGAAGAAAGGGCCTAACGTAAAGCATAGGTCTCGCGAATTTATATCTTTTCCGGAACCTTCAATATTATGCCATGTTAATTTTGTCAGATATAAGTTAAATCGGTATTTTTTCGTATATTGGATAAT
>NZ_QTXM01000045.1:0-3270 GCF_003461645.1 Alistipes sp. AF14-19 | reverse complement strand
TTTAAGCTGCTTCACATAGCGAAGCCCTCCGTCTTGGGCACTTTTTCCAATGGCGAACACGCTGTCAAAGAAATTGTAGAGCCGTTTGCTACCTGCAAGGTCGTTGGACGTGATGGGACAGTCCAATGAACGCTTGGGAGTATGCGCCAACACAAGGATAGACAGCTCGTATCTATTTTTGAGATTATTGAGGTGTATCATCAGCCGTCCTGCCGCATCGCCTTTTTCCATGGCACAGCACAGGTAAGTAAGATTATCAACAATGAATATCCTACAGGCGGTCTGCTGTGCCATCTGTTCTATACTGCCGATAATGGCTTCCTCAAAGTTGGCATCCAACAGGGAATTGCAGTCAAGCGATACACGATACAGCTTCTCGGGAAAGGTGTAGAGGTTGCCATGCTCGTTGGTATAACGGAGTTGGAACTGCTTTTCTGAAAGCTCAAAGTCCAGATACAGCACATTGTCGGTTCGGGCGATACGGTCTGCTATCTGCACGGCAAGGATGGACTTGCCCACATTGGAGTCGGCAAACAGGCAGGAGAGTTCCCCCTCATACCAAAAGCAATCCCACAGCGCACGGGGTGTAGGCTGCAAGGATGCTTCAAGAATGGTCTGGTTGGCTGTCTTGATGTGCATCATGCCTACACTGTCGGGCATACCGTTCTGCGCTTGGGTGGCTTTTGCGAGGTCGCCATGTATCAGGTTGATATAGTTCTTGTCCTCTTCCATACCGTTTACCAATTACGTGGGTTGGGTTTACGGCGGTGTGAAGAGGATATGGACTCGTTCAGCTCTTCGTCTGATAACGGCACGGGATTCTTTCGGGAGGATTCCAGCCATTTGTCAAGTTCGTCACGGTAAAGGCAATAGCGTTTGCCGGGCTTGGTGGCAGGAATACTTCCTTCCGAAAGTTTCATGTAGAGTGTACCTTTGGGGATACCTAAATACTCTGCCGCCTCGTCCACCGACATGGGTACGTGGGTGTCCACCGCTTGGACATTGTTCACACTGCGCTGCTCGGTGAGCAGGCTTCTAAGGCTCTTAACCTCGTCTCGAAGCTGAGCCACAACCTCGGGGAGGTCGTTGAAGGTAAGGATTGTTTTTTCCATTTGCGTACTTGTCTCTTTTGTAAGACTTGGCGCAAAGGACTGAAATGATATATCCGTGAATATCTCCACGACACGTCATTGCAAAATAATTCCCGAATAATTAAGACCAGCCATAAATGACGGGTAAAATTACTCGGGAAACGATGTAAAACAGGATGTTATGAGTTACCTGATGGTTGTCGTTGGTGTCGTGATCATCCTAATTCTGCACATAATCCTCGGGATAGTGGAAATCAAGTTTGCCGTTTTCGGGTTCATCAATGGGAATTTCCGTCTTTAGCGGTTCTACCTTGAAATTCTTGATGGTCGATAAATCCGTATCGGCAAACGCCTTCGGGAAAAGGGCTTTGATGAACTTGGCACGGTTATCCCCGTTATAGTATTTCTTGTACAGGAAACGCTCGGAGATATTCCATACAAAATGACGGAGTGGAATGTTGTTGATGTCTTTGGTAAGCGGTCTTGATACGGGCTTCGGCTTGTAGTCGAAATCTTCCATCCATTTGTCCACCTCCGTGCAGATATGGTTCACGGTTTCTTGGTCGGCAATACGGGGCAGGTAATAATGGCAATACTCCATGACCATGCGGATGCGCCCTTCGTTTTCCCGCTGTTCCCTGCTTACATAGTCGGCACGGTTCTTCTCGTGAAGATCCGGGGCAATGGTCAACTCTATCGGCTGTGTTTGGATAGGTGCCTCTTCTTTTGTCGGGAATGATTCGGGTACAAGCTCAGGAACTGATGTAGGTGCAGGTACAGATGTGGCTTCTTCAAGTGTATTTTGTGACAGTTCTTCCTGCACCTCTATGGCTTCGACAGTCGTTTCTTTCTTTCCGAACTTGATTTTGTAGATTTCGTATGTATCAAAGATGAGCGTCTGAAAGGAGAAATAGAGCAACCATCCCAACAGGTTACAGCATACGAATACTATCCACCTGACAAAGTTGTCTTGGTTGAAGCTGTCCGCTATTACCAGCGTGGCAATGGAAGATATTAAGACGATGACAAAGCAGACAAAGCCCAAGATGATGTATTTGTCCTTGATTGATGATTCCATATTTCATTGAGAGATTGAATGTTCCTATTTTATTTTGTGCAAAGTTAATGCTATTTTTCCCAATTATTGCCCGTTATTTGCGGTTGGAACGGTCTTTTTCAATGTATTTCACTAAATGTCATCATATCATACTCCATTTCATACTCTGAGGGGCTTATAAATGGTGGCATCAAGCCAAAAACAGAGAGGGCGATTATAGCCTTGTATCCATAACCGCCCCTCTGAATACCTGTCAATGTGAGATATTTATGCCTCCTTGCGCTTCAAGGTTATCTTGTCCACCACCTGACACATCTGCTGCGCTGCTATCTTGGAATAGATTTGTGTGGTGGTAATGTTCTTATGTCCGAGATAGGCTTGGATGACAGCCATGTCCGTTCCCATTTCCACGTGCAGGCTTCCGAAGCTGTGACGCGTGCAATGAAAGGTGATTTTCTTGGTTATCCCTGCTGCCGTGAGCCACCGTTGGAGTGGTCCTTGCAGCATCTTGTCCTTGAAACCCTCAAAGATTAGCCCCTCGCCACGTTCTCCCAACAGTCCGTAGGCTTCATCGCTGATGGGGTTATGCACTATCTCCTTGGTCTTCTGCATACGGGTGGTAACGAACATCCTGCCGTTGGTGTATGGCTGTATCTGCAGCCACGTGAGCTGCCTGATGTCGCTCTTCCTCAATCCTGTAAGACAAGCGAAAAGGAACGCCCTTTTCAAGACCTCTTCTTCGCAAGGAGTTTCAGCAAGTCGTATCAGTTCCTCTTGGCTCAAATGTTCCCTGATGGTGGGAATGCACTCGATGCGGTCTAAGAAGCCGTTGGGATTCTCCTTTATCTTCCGGTCACGGTAGGCTGTATGAAGTACCGCACGGAAAGTTGACCAATAGCCTGCTGCGGAGTTGATATGCAGCTTTTGGTTGGTGTGGATGGTTTGAGGGGCGTTAAGCAGATACTCCATGAACTTGCGGCACAAGTCCACATCCACCTCTTCAAAGGTGCATTTGCCGTTCACGAACCGCTCGAAGTGTTTGTAAACGTGCTGCCACTTGATATTCTTACGGTCAGCCAGTCCTTTGAAATAGGCAAGGAAATCGCCCTTCATCTTGGTCTT
>NZ_QTXM01000044.1:0-3270 GCF_003461645.1 Alistipes sp. AF14-19 | reverse complement strand
AAGACCAAGATGAAGGGCGATTTCCTTGCCTATTTCAAAGGACTGGCTGACCGCAAGAATATCAAGTGGCAGCACGTATACAAGCATTTCCAGCGGTTCGTGAACGGCAAATGCACCTTTGAGGAGGTGGATGTGGATTTGTGCCGCAAGTTCATGGAATACCTGCTTGATGCACCCCAATCCATCCACACCAACCAAAAGCTGCACATCAACTCCGCAGCAGGCTATTGGTCAACTTTCCGTGCCGTGCTGCACACCGCTTACCGTGACAGGAAGATAAAGGAGAACCCAAACGGCTTCTTAGACCGCATCGAGTGCATTCCCACCATCAGGGAGCATTTGAGCCAAGAGGAACTGATACGGCTTGCCGAAACACCCTGTGAGGAGGAGGTCTTGAAAAAAGCTTTTCTTTTCGCCTGTCTTACGGGACTGAGAAAGAGCGACATCAGACAGCTCACGTGGCAGCAGATACAACCATACACCAACGGCAGGATGTTCGTTACCACCCGTATGCAGAAAACCAAAGAAATAGTGCATAACCCCATCAGTGATGAAGCCTATGGACTGCTGGGAGAACGGGGCGAGGGACTTATCTTTGAGGATTTCAAGGACAAGATGCTGCAAGGACCACTCCAACGGTGGCTCACGGCAGCAGGGATAACAAAGAAAATCACCTTTCACTGTACCCGCCACAGCTTCGGAAGCTGCACGTGGAAATGGGAACGGACATGGCTGTCATCCAAGCCTATCTCGGACATAAGAACATTACCACCACACAAATCTATTCCAAGATAGCAGCGCAGCGGATGTGTCAGGTGGTGGACAAGATAACCTTGAAGCGCAAGGAGGCATAAATGTCTCACATTGACAGGTATTCAGAGGGGCGGTTATGGCTACAAGGCTATAATCGCCCCTCTATGTTTTTGGCTTGATGCCACCATTTATAAGCCCCTCAGAGTATGAAACAGAGTATGATATGATGACATTTCGTGAAATACATTGAAAAAGACCGTTCTAACCGCAAATAACGGGCAGTAATTGGGAAAAATAGCATTAACTTTGCACAAAATAATACAGGAACATTCAATCTCTCAACGAAATATGGAATCATCAATCAAGGACAAATACATCATCTTGGGCTTTGTCGGCTTCGCCATCGTCCTAATATCTTCCATTGCCACGCTGGTAATAGCGGACAGCTTCAACCAAGACAACTTTGTCAGGTGGATAGTATTCGTATGCTGTAACCTGTTGGGATGGTTGCTCTATCTCTCCTTTCAGACACTTATCTTTGATACATACGAAATCTACAAAATCAAGTTCGGCAAGAAAGAAACGATTGCCGAAGCCATAGAGGTGCAGGAAGAACTGTCACAAAATACACTTGAAGAAGCCACATCTGTGCCTGGACCTACATCAGTCCCTGAGCCTGTACCCGAATCATCCCCGACAAAAGAAGAGACACTTATCCAAACACAACCGATAGAGCTTACTATCGCCCCGGATCTTCACGAAAAGAACCGTGCCAATTACGCAAGCAGAGAGCAACGGGAAAAGGAAGAGCGCATCCGCATGGTCATGGAGTATTGCCATTATTACCTGCCTCGCATTGCCGACCAAGAAACCGTGAACCACATCTGTACTGAGGTGGACAAATGGATGAATCTTAACACTTATACCCCGAAGCCCATACAAAGACCGTTTACCAAAGACATCAACAACATTCCACTCCGTCACTTCGTATGGAATATCTCTGAGCGTTTCCTGTACAAGAGATACTACAATGGGGATAACCGTGCCAAGTTCATCAAAGCCCTTTTCCCGAAATCGTTTGCTGATACAGACTTATCAACCATCAAGAATTTCAAGGTAGAGCCGTTAAAGACGGAAATTCCCATTGATGAACCCGAAAACGGCAAACTTGATTTCCACTATCCCGAGGATTATGTGCGGAATTAGGATAATCACGACACCAACGACAACCATCCGGTAACTCATAACCGCCTGTTTTACATCGTTTCCCGAGTAATTTTACCCGTCATTTATGGCTGGTCTTAATTATTCGGGAATTATTTTGCAATGACGTGTCGTGGAGATATTCACGGATATATCATTTCAGTCCTTTGCGCCAAGTCTTACAAAAGAGACGAGTACGCGAATGGAAAAATCAATTCTTACCTTCAACGACCTCCCCGAGGTTGTCGCTCAGCTTCGAGACGA
This sequence comes from Alistipes sp. AF14-19, assembly GCF_003461645.1. NCBI lineage: Bacteria > Pseudomonadati > Bacteroidota > Bacteroidia > Bacteroidales > Rikenellaceae > Alistipes > Alistipes sp. AF14-19. The sequence continues at coordinate 1,050 of NZ_QTXM01000044.1, read as the reverse complement.
AGTGATGAGCCTGAAAAGCCTGCTCGCCGAGCAGCGCAGTGTGAACAATGCCAAAACGGTGGACACCCACGTGCCCATGTCTGTGGACGAGGCAGCAGAGTATTTAGGTATCCCTAAGGGTACGCTCTACATGAAACTGTCAGAAGGGACAATCCCTGCCACCAAGCCCGGCAAACGCTATTGCCTTTACCGTGACGAACTGGACAAGTGGCTGGAAACCGCCCGAAAGAATCCCATACCGTTGTCAGACGAGGAACTGAACAAGTCCTTATCCTCTTCCCACCGTCGCAAGCCCAACCCACGTAACTGGTGAATGATATGGAAGAGGATAAGAACTATATCAACCTGATACGTGGCGACCTCACAAAAGCATCCCAAGCGCATAACGGTATGCCCGACAGTGTAGGCATGATGAATATCAAGACGGCAAACCAAACCATTCTTGAAGCATCGTTATTGCCTACGCCCCGTGCGCTGTGGGACAGCTTTTGGTACGAGGGGGAACTCTCCTGCTTGTTTGCCGATTCCAACGTGGGCAAGTCCATCCTTGCCGTGCAGATAGCCGACCGCATCGCCCGAACCGACAATGTGCTGTATCTGGACTTTGAACTGTCCGAAAAGCAGTTCCAGCTCCGCTATACCAACGAGCATGGAGAGCTCTACACCTTTCCCGACAAACTCTATCGGGTGTCTATTGACTGCAACCAGCTTTTGGATGCCAACTTTGAGGAAGCTATCATAGGCGGCATTGAACAGATGGCTGTGCAGACCGACTGCAAGATTTTCATCATTGACAATCTTACCTACCTGTGTTGCGCCATGGAGAAAGGCGATGCCGCAGGACGGCTGATGATTCAGCTGAACAATCTCAAAAAGAGATATGCGCTCTCTATCCTTGTCCTAGCACATACGCCCAAACGCTCTTTGGATTGTCCCATCACATCCAACGACCTTGCCGGAAGCAAACGGCTCTACAATTTCTTTGACAGCGTGTTCACCATTGGAAAAAGTGCCCAAGACGGAGGGCTTCGCTATGTGAAGCAGCTTAAA
>NZ_QTXM01000043.1:0-3423 GCF_003461645.1 Alistipes sp. AF14-19 | reverse complement strand
CGTTCATTGACATATTTAAGGAGATGAGATAAAGTTCTCACGCGGGAATAGGCTGTGTGAGAAGTTGTAAGAAAGTAAATAAGGGCGTATGGGGAATGCCTAGGCTCTTGGAGGCGAAGAAAGACGTGGTAAGCTGCGAAAAGCTCCGGGGATTTGCAAACAAGATTTGATCCGGAGATTTCTGAATGGGACAACCCGTCAGGTAGAAGACCTGACACATCGTAAGATGGGCCAACCCTCTGAACTGAAACATCTTAGTAGGAGGAGGAAAAGAAAGAAACATCGATTTCCTGAGTAGCGGCGAGCGAAAGGGAAAAAGCCTAAACCGGTATTGTTACGGCAATGCCGGGGTTGTAGGACTGCAATATTCAAGTAACAATGAACTGGAACGATCTGGAAAGTTCGTCCATAGAGGGTGAAAGGCCCGTACAGGTAAGTTCGTTATGCGATAGCAGTATCCTGAGTAGGGCGGGACACGAGGAATCCTGTCTGAATCTGCCGGGACCACCCGGTAAGGCTAAATACTCCCAAGAGACCGATAGTGAACCAGTACCGTGAGGGAAAGGTGAAAAGAACCCCGAACAGGGGAGTGAAATAGAACCTGAAACCATACGCTTACAACCGGTCGGAGCAGTTTCGTGCTGTGACGGCGTGCCTATTGAATAATGAGCCTACGAGTTACTAATCACTGGCGAGGTTAAGTGCACGGATGCACGGAGCCGAAGCGAAAGCGAGTCTGAACAGGGCGGCTAGTCAGTGGTTGTAGACGCGAAACCTTGCGATCTACCCTTGAGCAGGTTGAAGGTTGGGTAAAACCAACTGGAGGACCGAACGAATAAGCGTTGAAAAGCTTCTCGATGACTTGAGGGTAGGGGTGAAAGGCTAATCAAGCTGGGAAATAGCTCGTACTCCCCGAAATGCCTTTAGGGGCAGCGTTGTAATTAAGAGTCTACTGGAGGTAGAGCTACTGATTGGATGCGGGGGCTTCACCGCCTACCAAATCCTGACAAACTCCGAATGCCAGTAGTATGATTTACAGCAGTGAGCGACCGGGTGCTAATGTCCGGTTACGAGAGTGGAACAACACAGACCAGCAACTAAGGTCCCGAAGAGTATACTAAGTTGATCTAACGATGTTTTGCTGCAGAGACAGCTAGGATGTTAGCTTGGAAGCAGCTATTCATTCAAAGAGTGCGTAACAGCTCACTAGTCGAGCGGCAAAGCGTGGATAATAAACGGGCATCAAGTATACCACCGAAGTTCTGGGCACGAAAGTGCGGTAGGGGAGCATTCCATTGACGTCGAAGCCATTCCGCGAGGATAGGTGGAGTTTATGGAAAAGCAAATGTAGGCATGAGTAACGATAATGCGGGAGAGTAACCCGCACACCGCAAGACCAAGGTTTCCTGATCAACGCTAATCGGATCAGGGTTAGTCGGGTCCTAAGGGTAAGCCGAACGGTGATCTCGATGGACAATCGGTTAATATTCCGATACTAACATATACCTCGATGGAGAGACGAAGGAACGTAAGTGACGCCGCCTGACGGAATAGGTGGTTAAAGGGTGTAGGTATAGGGACAGATTAAGAGTTAGTCCTTGCTGAAACCCGACAGTACGGAGCGGCTACGGCCAATCTGATAGTTCACCCAAGTCGACTTCCGAGAAAATCTTCTAAGTTATAGTATATGTTACCCGTACCGTAAACCGACACAGGTGGTCGAGGAGAGTATCCTAAGGTGCTCGAGTGAATCACGGTTAAGGAACTAGGCAAATTAACCCCGTAACTTCGGGAAAAGGGGTCCCTACGCGAGTAGGGCGCAGCGAAGAGGTCCAGGCGACTGTTTATCAAAAACACAGGGCTCTGCAAATTCGAAAGAAGACGTATAGGGCCTGACACCTGCCCGGTGCTGGAAGGTTAAGAGGGGATGTCATCGCAAGAGAAGCATTGAATCGAAGCCCCAGTAAACGGCGGCCGTAACTATAACGGTCCTAAGGTAGCGAAATTCCTTGTCGGGTAAGTTCCGACCTGCACGAATGGTGTAACGATCTGGACACTGTCTCAACCGTGAGCTCGGTGAAATTGTAGTCCCGGTGATGATGCCGGGTACCCGCAACGGGACGAAAAGACCCCGTGAACCTTTACTATAGCTTAACGCTGAATTTGGGTACACAATGTGTAGGATAGGCCGGAGACATTGAAGCGGGTACGCCAGTATTCGTGGAGTCAACGTTGAAATACGGCCCTTTGTGTACTTGGATTCTAACCCTTGATAGGGGACACCGTTTGGTGGGTAGTTTGACTGGGGTGGTCGCCTCCAAAAGCGTAACGGAGGCTTCCCAAGGTACCCTCAGCACGAATGGTAACCGTGCGCAGAGTGCAATAGCATAAGGGTGCTTGACTGTGAGACTTACAAGTCGACCAGGTGCGAAAGCAGGGTATAGTGATCCGGTGGTTCTGTGTGGACTGGCCATCGCTCAAAGGATAAAAGGTACTCCGGGGATAACAGGCTGATCGCCGCCAAGAGCTCATATCGACGCGGCGGTTTGGCACCTCGATGTCGGCTCGTCACATCCTGGGGCTGGAGAAGGTCCCAAGGGTTCGGCTGTTCGCCGATTAAAGTGGCACGCGAGCTGGGTTCAGAACGTCGTGAGACAGTTCGGTCTCTATCTGTTGCGGGCGTAGGAAAATTGAGGGGTCCTGACTTTAGTACGAGAGGACCGAGTTGGACGAACCTCCGGTGTATCGGTTATGCTGCCAAGTGTACTGCCGAGTAGCCGCGTTCGGTTTGGATAAGCGCTGAAAGCATCTAAGCGCGAAGCCATCCCCAAGATAAGTTTTCCCTTGAGGGGCGTAGGAGACTACTACGTTGATAGGCTGCAGGTGTAAAGACAGTAATGTCAAAGCCGAGCAGTACTAATTACCCGAACGACTTTTTTGCAGCAATTCTTTATCTCATTTCCCGAATATGTCAACTCTTACCGAGTGCGACGGATTGTGATGATCTAAAAGCATCACTCGCACGGCTTCGATATATTGAAGCATAGGTTCTTTTAGGTGGTTATAGCAGTGAGGTTCCACCTCTTCCCATTCCGAACAGAGAAGTTAAGCTCACTTACGCCGATGGTACTGCGGTTTTCCCGTGGGAGAGTAGGTAGCCGCCTCTTCAAGGTCAGATCGTAAGGTCTGACCTTTTTTTTGTGCCTAACCCTTCCTTAACAGGAGGGGTTTTTGTCTTGGAGGGGGGGGGCAGCGCAACCTACAGGGGGAGCGAAGACGAAATGTTCGACGTCCGACACGGAGTTCGATGCCGGATATTTTCGGGAGGGGGAAGACTGCCTTTTTAAAGCGGCGTTTGGGGGACGTTATTTTTCCCGTTCTGCGAGGTATTCGTCGAGCGTGATCGGAGACGGGCGTTTGTGG
>NZ_QTXM01000042.1:0-3715 GCF_003461645.1 Alistipes sp. AF14-19 | reverse complement strand
TTGCTGCATAAGATTTACTCTTTTCTGTAAACCTTTTTCAGGACGGGACAGGTCTCGAAATCCTATCGGTGCGGACTGGAACGGATAGGGGCGGACACCGGCAACGTTTTTTCTGTCGCTGGTGTATTTTCAGGGCTTTAATGTTTCGATCATGCAGCAGGAAGATGATTTAAGAGCCCTTGAAAGTATCGTACAGTTCGCCCGTGGGCAGGGCGTGTTTTTCCTTATCCTCCATCTCTATTGGTTTTGTTACGAGTGGTTGTCCGGAAGCGGCCTGACATGGGCTTTCGTCGACCGCCTTCTGCTGAATATCCAGCGGTCGACGTCGCTGTTCTCTTCTCCCATGGTTACCAAATTCTGCGCCTTTATGTTTCTCGCCGTCGGTTGCTACGGAACCAAGAGCGTCTGTAACGGCAAGGTCGGCAGGCGGCATATCGTCGGTGCAGTCTGTCTGGGACTCCCGCTGTTTTTTCTGAACGGCTTCCTGCTGTCGCTGCCCGCGGACATCGGCTTGCGGGCGTGGTGCTATGCGCTGACCCTCGGTGCGGGCTACCTCTGCCTGCTGGCCGCCGGCGTGTGGCTGCGGCGATTGATGAAACAGCCGCTTATGGACGATCCTTTCAATGACAATAACGAAAGTTTTCTTCAGGAGGAACGTTGTATTGACAACGATTGCTCGGTGAACCTACCTACGCGTTACCGCTATAAAGGACAATGGCGGAACGGGTGGATATCGGTTGTAAACGTTTACAGATCGACGGCGGTCCTCGGCCTGCCCGGCTCCGGAAAAAGCTACGCCGTACTGAACAACTATATCAAACAGCATATCGAGAAGGGTTTCTCGATGCTCGTCTACGACTATAAATTCGACGACCTTACACGCATTGCCTACAACCACCTGCTCCGGCATCTGGACAAATACGCCGTCAAGCCGAAGTTCTGCATCATCAACTTCGACGATCCCCGCCGCTCGAACCGCTGCAATCCCATCGACGCCCGCTTTATGGACGATATCTCGGATGCCTACGAAAGCGCCTACGTCACGCTTCTGAACCTCAATAAAACATGGGTTGATAAGCAGGGCGACTTCTTCACCGATTCGGCCGTCATCCTGCTCGCGGCGATTATCTGGTACCTGAAAATCTACGACCGAGGCCGCTATTGCACTTTTCCGCATGCCATCGAATTTTTGTGCCAGCCCCTCGATAAGATTTTCCCGATCCTTTCATCTTATCCCGAACTGGAAAACTACCTCTCGCCTTTTGTCGATGCATGGAAAAGCAATGCGCAGGACCAGTTGCAGGGACAGGTGGCATCGGTGAAAATCCCGCTCTCGCGTATGATCTCTCCGCAGCTCTATTGGGTGCTTACGGGCAATGACTTTACGCTGGACATCAATAACCCTGAGGAGCCGAAAATCCTCTGCATGGGCAACAATCCCGACCGTCAGAGCATCTACGGCGCGGCGCTGGGACTCTATAACTCGCGCCTGATACGGCTTATCAATAAAAAGGGGAAATTAAAATGATGTGCACCCCAAAGTTTGGACTGATTAATAATTCAGATAGCATGAGTTCGGTATTGTACCGGGCTCATGTTGTTTAATGCGGTCTTTATTCGCTTGTTATTGTAGTAATTTATGTATTCCTCCAGTTCCTTGCGGAAATGATCGACAGACTCGAACTTCTGCAAATATAATAATTCTGATTTTAACAGTCCGAAAAAGTTTTCCATGACCGCATTATCCAAACAGTTTCCCTTACGAGACATGCTCTGACTAATACCTTTTTCACGCAGCCGATATTGATAGCGTTTCATCTGGTACTGCCAACCCTGATCCGAGTGAAGTATAAGTTCCGGAGCATCGGGCAGATCCTTTATGGCATCTTCAAGCATTTTCATTGTTTGGTAAAAGGTCGGATGTTCAGCTATATTATAACTTATTATTTCCCTGTTATATAAGTCCATAATAGGCGACAGATAAAGCTTCTTGCCGAACAGAGAAAATTCAGTAAGGTCTGTAACCCACTTTTGATTAGGACGTTCCGCCATAAAATTACGTTTCAGCAAGTCAGGCACAACGGCACCAACCTCTCCTTTGTATGAACGATATTTTTTTAGGCGCACCCGGCATTTAACTCCACATTCGTTCATTAACCTAAGTACCGTTTTATGGTTTATAGAATATCCGCGATTGTGCATCTCTACTGTGATACGGCGGTAACCATAACGTCCCTTATGATCGTGGTATATACTTACAATCTCGTTTTTCTCTTGTTTGTATTTATCGGGGAACTTTAACTGCTTCAGATGATAATAGAACGTACTACGCGCCATCCCCGTAACTTCCAATAGCGTGGGAAGGGTATGTTCCGGTCTTAGTTCTTCGATGGCTTTTGCCCGTTCCCGTTCTCGCGGACGATGCGTTCCTCGACTAAGATCCTCAATTTTTTTAAGTAAGCGACCTCGGCGCGAAGACGTTGGTTTTCGACTCGCAAGTCATTTTCTTCCTGTGGTTGTAGTTCCTGTTTATTAGGTTTGGTTCTCATCTTACCCCGATTATCACGGTAAAGACCGGATTCACCTTCTTCATAATAGATACGCTCCCATCTGCTCAGCGTACTCTCATTGTAAATACCGAACTTTGCCGTTGTTTCCGTTAAAGATAAGTGATTCTCGTGCATGTGCCTGATAGCTGACAACTTAAAATCGCCGCTGTAAGTATATTGCCGTATACGAAGACCTGCTTCGCCGAACTCTTTATAACGCGCAATCCAACGCGACAAAGGCGTATAGCTTATTCCAAAATGCTTGGAGGCGGACGATACGGAATGTTGGCCATTGACAACAGACAAAACTGCTGTTAATTTCTCCTCATAACTGTACTTCATAAAACACCCCAAAAGTTATGTCCAACTTTTGGGGTGCAGTTCAAGTGATCTTCCCCTTTTCACAGACCGCATCAGCGCTGCGCTTTCATATAATGCTGTTCCAGCAGTTTATAAAGCGATGACTGCGGATAAAGAATCTTTCCACCAAGAGTAGTATAAGGGATTTGGCGGTTGTCCCGGTAATTCTGCAAGGAGCGTTTCGAGATGCTGAAGATGCTGCAAATCTCCTCACTGGTCAGGTACAGTTCATTGCCGATGACTGGGAGGTGCGTGTCGATTAGAATATCAACGGCACGGATGGCTTTGACGATATCGCGGCGCAGTTCCTTGAACGCGGCGCTGTCGCGGGTGATGATCTCTTCGGTCATGCTACAGGCTTTTTATCAGGTTCTTTTCCAGAAGTTGCCGGATGTCGTCGTCCCGGAACAATACTTTATTCCCCAAGGCCGTATAGGGGATGATGCCGGCGGAACGATAGTATTGCAAGGCTCGCTTGGTGATGCTCAAAGCCTTGCAGACCTCCTCGGCCGTAAGCCCCGGACAGTTGTCGGTTGGACGGAGAGAGAATGGAGCGCAGCTATTCGCTCCAGAAGACGTTGAAGGTGCGCCTGCAACTCTTTATAGGCGCTCGTTTCCATAAGGACGCAATCCATAATTGTTGGGTTTAGGTGATTTCTGCGGTAAGGATGTGCAAGATAATCCAAGCCTTCAGAAAACGATTTCCATGTCCGCTCCAGACCGTTCCAGTCCGCTCAAATGAAAAAATGATCCGTGTCCCGTCCTGAAAAAGGTTTACAGAAAAGAGTAAATCTTATGCAGCAAAA
>NZ_QTXM01000041.1:0-3879 GCF_003461645.1 Alistipes sp. AF14-19 | reverse complement strand
TTGATCTCGGCCTCGCGGAAATCCCTGATATCCGCGAAAGGAATGGATGATTCGTATGCCATGATATGGAAATGACGCCGCCCGCTCGTTGCGGAGCAGGCGGCAGGTTATTAAAGAAAGATTCGGTACCACGCCCCGAGCAGATAGACATTACCTTCCACATAGAGTGAGTATAAGTCCGTAGAGACAATCCGCAGGAACAGAGTCCTGTCGCCGCGCAGTTTCCCGATCTGGCGCCGGAGCGCTTCGGCGGGAAAGGGTTTGCGCGAGATGAACCGTCCGCGGATCTCTGCCTCCGAGGGGAGGTATTCGTACAAGCGGTAATTGAGCGCCAGCCAGCGAAGGATTTTACGGCGGGTTTTCGCATCGTCCGTCCGCAGTGTGAAACGGTTGAAACAAAGATTGTTCATCGTAAATCGGAGTTAGTTCAGTGACAAGGCCTGACAGAAATAGTCCGTATAATCGAAGTCCAGTCCCAGCCCAGAACAGGCCGTTTCAAGATCGCCGTAGCACAGAGCCCCGGCATCCCGCAGTTCCCGCAGGTTGCGAAGTTCCGCGGTCAAATATTCCTCGGCGCGACGTTCGCCGCAGCGGCACGCAGTGCAGATATTTTCGATAATAATGTTTCGTTCCATAGTCGTTTAAGGTTTAGGTGTGAATTTATTGTCGGAGAGTGCAAGGAAATCGTCGAGCGTGCGGCACCGATAGTCCAAAGAGATCTTTTCGCTGTAATCCGTCTGCCGGATATCGAAAGTATAGGTCAGACCGTTACGAATGATCTGGCCGTGACTTTTGTCATGAACCCAAACCACATCGGACAGAGCCTCCAACCGGTTGCGGTACCCGGTCATTTTGCGTTCGTTCTCCGCATCGATCCGTTCGAGATTCCGGAAACCCTGCGTGAGGTATTCCACCCAGTCGTCGATCTTCTTTTTGGTGAAGACCCCGATACGGTTCGGAGCGGTTTGTTTGTCGAAAGCCTTGCCGTAGGAGTAGTTGTCCGCGTATCGGAAGAACGACCAATCGCAACGGAGCTCGTAATAGGTTTTCGGATAGGTGTATTTGCGGACGAGAAACAGGATACCGTTCCTGCGGAAACCGGTGCAGGCTTCCTCGAAATAGTTCTTCAGGCTGTCTGCGGCGTGTGTAACACGATAGAACAAGGCTGCCTCCGGAACGAACTCCTGCACCGCTTCCAATACGGCCGATGCGCTTTGAATAGCCCGCTCTATGTTATCCTCGGCATTGGCGAGCAGCAGCTCGTCGAAGGTCGACTGATCGATCCACTTTCTCATCGCCGGGCCACCTGCCTGCGGCAGGATTCAGTTTCCCGCAGGTCGTCGTTCAACGTCGGAATAAGGATCGTACACTCGGCATCGGGTCGTCCGAGGAAACATTTCACCTTTACCGATGCCTCCACGCCGTCCCGGGCGTAGGTCTTGAAACGGTAGTCGTAACCCGCTACCGCAATCTCGAATTTCTGATTCTTCATATTCGAAATGGATTTTAGTTTGACATAAGGCCGGCAGATCCCCGCTATGAAAGAGAGAAGCCGGCTTCGGGGCGGGATATTCAGCGACGGCACGGACAAGGCAAATTTTTGAGGGGCGATACGACCCGAAGGGTGGAGATCGTGCCGCAAAAATTTGACGCCGGAACGTGTCCGGCGCTATCTTGCCCCGAGGCCGGCGTTCACAAAGGGATTTTTAATTATTATTCGTGCTGTCTCAAAACAAAAAGAGACTGCTGCGGATGCAGTCAGTCCCTTTCAGCACGAACGGATCAGCGCACCTCGAACTGCGGTATCCGGGAGAGGGTCTTCCGCAGCTTCCGGCGGTAGAAAAGTTCAGTAAGCGCAAGCAACTCGTAGGTATCGTACATCATCTGTCCGTTGACGGTACGGGCGCGGATCATCCGCTTTTTGCGGCATTGTTCGAGCTGGTGACGGTCCAGACCCAGCACCTCGCAGACCTTGCGGGCCGAGAGGAACATCGGGCGGTCGCTGTGGCTCAACAGGTGTTCGAAGAGCAATAGGGATTGTGTCAGCAGGAAATGCGTGCGGAGCAGGTGCTCCAAGGCTCCGGACTCCACCAAATAATACTTGTTAGGCATAGGGTTATGAATTAAAGGTTCCTGATCCGGTTTTTAAGTTCTTTTCGCTGCCGGCACTCCGTGTCGATCCGCTCGACAAAACGGTTTATCTCGGCAGCGGAGAACATAAGACGGCGCCCGAAGTGGAACCCGGTGAGCTGACCGCTGACGCAGTAACGGCGCAACTGACGGTCGCTGATCTTCAGCAGGTCGCAGACCTCGCTCACTTCAAGGACCGGCGTACCGCAAAGCATATTCCGGTGACGTTTCATATAGGCGATATCCTCGCGGATCTCACGAATGATTTCCAAAATCTCATCGAGTCGTTCCATAATCGGGTTGCAGTAGGTTTTCGCCGCAAAGATGCAATGACCGAATAATGAGTTGATACAAGTATGTAAATACATAATATATTTATATACTTTATTGCAAAGTGTCTACACGGAGAATTTCGTTGCCAGTTTCTCCCGGAGCATGGTAACCTCACGGTCGATCATCGGCGGGGTGACTTTCGCATAGATTTGAGTGGTGGTGATATTTTTATGTCCCAGCATCTTCGAAAGCGTCTCCAGACTCACGCCGTTCGACAGGCAGATCGTCGTGGCGTACGTGTGCCGGGCAAGGTGGAATGAGAGTTGTTTGTCAATGCCGCACTCCCGGGCGATGTTTTTCAGGCTGTCGTCGATCGAATCGAGTGTAGACATGGCAAAAACACGTCCGTCGCCGGTCAGACCCCGATACTTGTTCAGGATGAACAACGCATAAGGCAGCAACTTGACAACGTATTTGGTTTCGGTCTTCTGGCGGTTGCCGCTGATCCACCACTCGCCCTGCGCATCCTGCTCGATCCGGTCATAGGTCAGCGAGGCCATATCCGCATAGCAGATGCCCGTGAAGCAGGAGAACAGGAACATATCGCGGTTATAGTCCTGACGCTTATACCGCAGCTCGGTAGTCATCATACGCCGGAGTTCATCTTCCGTTAAAAAACTACGTTCCGGATTCGGAGCCGTATATTGATAGAGGGAAAAGGGGTTGCGAGGCATCCAGCCGTTGTTGAACGCGATTTTGACAACGTATTTCAGGCATTTGAGATAACCGCTGACGGTCGTAGGCTTGAGCCCCAGATCGGATTTAAGGTAGACGTGGTATTGCTCGATGAACGACTGTTCCAACTCCGCCAACGGCATATCGCTCACGTTATACTCCTTACGCATGAAAGTCCGCAGATGGTCGATGGATTTATAGTAGCGGTTCCATGTACCGTGGCAGCGGTCGATGCCGACACGTTTCTTGAGGTCGCCGGTGAATTTCTCGAACGCTTCGAGAAGCAGCCGGTATTTCTCTCCGAAGCCGAGATAGGCATTCTTGACCTTTTCGGCCGTAACGTATGACTCCCGGTCGCAGATATCCTGATAGTGCTTGCCGATCTGGGTGCGGATGTTGTCCAGATGACGGTTGATGCGATCCGCTTCGAGACTGCGGCCTTTGGCGCGGCCGCCGCTGACCTCCCAAAGCATCTCCGGAACGGAGAGCTTCGCGCTGAACTGGGCGATGCTACCGTTGACCGTGATGCGACCCATGACAGGGACGACTTTCTGATCTTTGTCTTTGTTCCTTTTAAGGTAGAACAGAACCTTGAACGTGCTGCGCATAAACTCTGCTTTTTAGGGTTGCAAAAATAATTTCAGCAGAGTCGTATGTCAAGATGAATAACGATGCAAGAAACTGAAAATCACGTTTCTATGAATAATAGAGCGAAAGAAACGAGGTAACGATTTGGAAACC
>NZ_QTXM01000040.1:0-4646 GCF_003461645.1 Alistipes sp. AF14-19 | reverse complement strand
GCAAAGTTACTACAAAAAAGTGAAATGCGGAAAGATATAGTGATAGAATTGAGTTACAAGGGTTTTGGTTGAAGTGGCGATAATCCGTGAAGCCATTACAATCCCTGCCGAAGCCAAATCCTGACGCCGCTACGTTACTTGTTCGTAACCATGCCCGAAAATGCGACAAACGGGTACGAATAGCGAAACAAGGCTCTAAGGAATAGTGAGTTATCCATAACTCATGCGAAAAATCAGGTTACGGAAAAAGATTGCGCCGTTCCTCCCCGTTTTGCGTACCAACACCGGACTCTTCACCAACTAATTTTGAAACCCAAAAATTAAGGACAATGAAGAGTACATTTTCAGTAATCTACTACCTCAAGCGTCAGGTAGTGAAAAAGGACGGGACAGTTCCCGTCATGGGACGCATCACGGTGGACGGCAGCCAGACACAGTTCAGCTGCAAACTGACTGTCGATCCGAAACTGTGGGACACCAAAGGTGGACGTGTCACGGGCAGAAGCACGGCGGCACTCGAAACGAACCGTATGCTTGACAAGATGCGGGTACGCATCAACAGGCATTATCAGGAAATCATGGAGCGTGACAACTTCGTCACGGCGGAGAAGGTGAAGAACGCCTTTCTCGGACTGGAACACCGCTACCACACGCTGATGCAGGTGTTCCGCCAGCACAACGAGGACTACGAGAAGCAGGTGGAGGCAGGCATGAAAGCCAAAGGCACGCTGCTGAAGTACCGCACCGTTTACAAGCACATGCAAGAGTTCCTCGACATCCGCTACCATGTGAAGGACATCGCCCTAAAAGAGCTTACCCCGGCTTTCATCTCCGACTTCGAGATGTTCCTGCGCACGGACAAGCACTGCTGCACCAATACCGTGTGGCTGTACGTCTGCCCGTTACGGACGATGGTATTCATCGCCATCAACAACGAGTGGCTGACGCGCGACCCGTTCCGCGAGTATGAAATCAAGAAGGAGGAAACAACACGCAGTTTCCTGACCAAAGATGAGATCCGCCTGCTGATGGAGGGGAAACTGAAAAACGCCAAACAGGAATTGTACCGCGACCTCTACCTGTTCTGCGCCTTCACGGGGCTGTCGTTCGCGGATATGCGCAACCTTACGGAAGAGAATATCCGCACCTACTTCGACGAACACGAGTGGATAAACATCAACCGCCAGAAAACGGGCGTGGTGTCCAACATCCGCCTGCTCGACATCGCCAACCGCATAATCGGCAAATACCGGGGACTGTGCGGGGACGGCAGGATATTTCCCGTTCCGCATTATAACACGTGCCTTGCCGGTATCCGTGCCGTCGCCAAGCGTTGCGGCATCACCAAGCATATCACGTGGCATCAGAGCCGCCACACGGCAGCCACGACGATATTCCTCTCCAACGGTGTTCCCATCGAAACGGTCAGCTCCATGCTCGGACACAAGAGCATAAAGACGACGCAGATTTACGCAAAGATAACCAAAGAGAAGCTCAATCAGGACATGGAGAACCTTGCCGCAAGATTGAACGGCGTCGAGGAATTTGCAGGTTGCACCATCTAAAAAGAAAAGCCATGAAACGTGACACAATCATCATCGAGGACAAGGCAGTCAGCGTAACCGGTAACGACGTGTGGATGACCGCCACCGAAATAGCCGGATTGTTCCATACGACCGTCCCGGCAGTGAACGCCGCCATCAGAGCCGTCCGCAAGTCGGACGTGCTGAACGACTACGAGGTGTGCCGCTACATGCAGCTTGAAAACGGGCTGCACGCGGACGTGTACGCCCTTGAAATCATCATCCCGGTCGCTTTCAGGGTGAATACCTACAACACCCACCTGTTCCGCACATGGCTGGTGGGAAAGGCACTCTCACAAGAGAAACGGCAGACATACGTGATGTTCATACAGAACGGAAAAGCCGGGTATTGCTGATTGCACATACCCCATAAGACAAGTAAACGGGTAGCACCACAAAAGGTGTCACCCGTTTACTTTTTCATGAAACCGCCTCACTCCAGCGGCTTGCGGTAGTTCGCTTCCAGTACCCCGCGCAGCCCCGTTTCCGGGTAAAGCACCTTCCCTCCCAAAAGTATGAAGGGCAACACGCGGTTGTTGCGGTATTCCTGCAAGGTGCGCCGGCTCACACGGAGCAGTTCCGACACCTCGCCGTCCGTCAGGTAACGTTCCCCGTCCAGCGGAGGACGGTAGCTTTCCAGAAATGCGGACAGCCATTTCGAGCCTTTGCGCATATCCTGCACCACAGAGGCTATCGGCTCGTCTTCCATCGTAAAAACATCGTTGTTCTCGTTCATCATAACTTCGGATTCAGTGGGTGAATAAATCAAATCATCTGCCGTGCGGATAGAGCGTGCCGACAAGCGGTATCAGCCGCTTCACCTCCTCTGGCTTGTAATAGAACCTGCGGTTTATCTGCGAGTAGCCGATAAGCCGCCTGTCACGCAGCGTCTGCAACGTGCGCGGGCTTATTCTCAACTGCCCGCAGACCTCCTCGCCCGTGAGCCATCTTTCCATGCGCCCCGTGTCGCTTTTGCGCCTCAGGGCGGCGACCTTCTCCGAGAGTGCGCCGAATGCCGCCACCATCATCTCGAAAGTCTTTTTCTCGATAGATACTATTTCCATATTCATGTCATTTAGAGTTTGCCGCAAAGGTAACGAAACGGCATACAAGACGTATCGTTTTCCGCTGAAAGGCTGCCTGTTGCGCCGTTTGACCGGGTTACGGAGCCATCTTCCGCAAAAATCTTACGTGAGTCACGTAGTGAGTTGTTAAAGCCCCTTTTGTTTATTGCCGAATTTTGTCGCAGAAACAAAAAGAAAGGACTGAACATGAAAGTGATAACAATGGAAAGTTCCGCCTACAAGGAGATGATGGCGCAGATTGCGAACATCGCAGGGTACATCCGCGAGGCAAGGGACGAGAAGAAACGGAAGCGGGAAACCGAAGACAAGCTGCTTGACACGGCACAGGCGGCGAAGATGCTCAACGTGAGCAAGCGCACCATGCAGCGTATGCGCACCGACCACCGTATCGAGTATGTGGTGGTACGCGGAAGCTGCCGCTACCGCCTTTCCGAGATACTGCGGCTATTGGAGGACAACACAGTAAGGAACGAGGAAGGGACAATAGACACCCTGTTCCACAACCACACGCTGCGCACGGGCGGCAAACCAAAAGGAAGGAGGACATAGGTCATGGAACTGCTCACACGAAACAACTTCGAGGGCTGGATGCAGAAGCTGATGGAACGGCTCGACCGTCAGGACGAACTGCTGCTGGCGATGAAGGCTGAGGGGAAACAGCCCACTATCACGGAAAGCATCCGCCTTTTCGACAATCAGGATTTGTGCATGTTGCTCCAGATAAGCAAACGCACCCTCCAACGCTACCGCAGCGTAGGCGCATTGCCCTACAAGACGCTGGGCAAGAAGACCTATTACAGCGAGGAGGACGTGCTGACATTCCTTTCCAACCATATCAAGGACTTCAAAAAGGAAGATATAGCCTTCTACAAGGCTCGTATCCATAATTTCTTTCATAAATAACCCATTAAAACATTTTTCAGATGGCAAAGAAAAAAGACGAAAAGGACGTGCTGGTAGTCCGTGACGAGAAGACAGGCGAGATCAGCGTGGTAGCCGGGCTGAACGCGGACGGCACACCCAAGCGCACCCCCGCAAAAGCGGAGAACGCGCAGAGTTTCCTGCAATTCGACCGACATGGCGACGTGCTGGACAACTTCTTCAAGAACTTCTTCCGGCAGTGCAAGGAACCCAGCCGCTTCGGTTTCTACCGCATTGCGGCAGACCAAGCTGAAAATCTCTTAGAGGTGATGAAGCAACTGCTGAAAGACCCCGAAGCGAACAAGGAGCTGCTCGCCCCTCACAAGGTGGACACCTCCGACTATGAGAAGAAGGTGCAGGAAGAGATGGCAGCACAACAGACAGAGAAACAAGAACCTCAAAAACAGGAGAACATGGAACAACGGAAAGAACAGCAACAGGACAAATCCGAACAGATGCAGGGCAAACGTGGCTACCAGCCCATCGACGAGAGTAAAATCAACTGGCAGGAGCTGGAGGACAGATGGGGCGTAAAGCGGGACAACCTTGAAAAGTCCGGCGACCTTACGAAGATGCTCAACTATGGCAAGTCCGACTTGGTAAAGGTCAAACCGACCTTCGGCGGCGAATCATTCGAGCTGGACGCCCGCCTCTCCTTCAAGAAGGACGGTGAGGGAAACATCAGCCTCGTGCCGCACTTCATCCGCAAGGAGCAGAAGCTGGATGAGTACAAGGAACACAAATTCTCCGACAATGACCGGAAGAACCTCCGCGAAACGGGCAATCTCGGTAGGGTCGTGGACATTGTGGACAGGGAAACGGGCGAGATCATCCCCTCCTACATCAGCATCGACCGCAAGACGAATGAAATCACGGACATTCCGGCAAGCAGGGTGCGCATCCCGGAGCGCATCGGCAAGACGGAAATCACCACGCAGGAGCGGGACATGCTCCGCGCCGGACTGCCCGTACGCGACAAGCTCATCGAGCGCAACGACGGCAGAAAGTTCGTCACCACCCTGCAAGTGAACGTGGAGCAGCGCGGCGTGGAGTTCGT